>RFHT01000185.1 GCA_003696835.1 Bacteroidota bacterium | reverse complement strand
GTATTGCGCGTGCCCGACCAGCACGACAAACGCCACAAACGCGTGTACCTTACCCACCAGGGTAAGTGCGTGCAGCAGGCCCTGTACGCCTGCGCACACCAAACGCTGGAAAAGGCCTGCGAAGGCATCGAACAGCAGGAACTGAATGCCTGCCGGAAAGTACTCATCAAAATGTTTCACAACCTCAATACGCCCGAAATTAGTTTCAAGCGAAACTGAATACATCTTTTTTTTTGCCCAAACAACGCTTTGAATATGAAAACTCGACAACTACTGATTCTGGGTGCCACTGTGGCCGTCATTGGTATTTCTCTGCTCACCTTCCGGCTGCTGAGCAGCCAGAAAAAACCCGCAGAACGCGCTCCCGTTGTCACCAGCCTCAAAATGGTCAAGGTCAGGCAGCTTACAAACAGCCCCATCCCCAGCCAGATAGAACTCACCGGCCGGCTGGTGGCCAACTACAAAGTGGACCTTTATGCGGAGGTGGCCGGGCGCTTTCTCTCGGGTTCCAGGGCCTTCAAGCCAGGGGTGTATTTCAAAAAAGGGGAAACCCTGGTGCGTATTGATGATGAAGAACAGCGGCTCAATTTGCTGGCTCAAAAAAGCAGCCTCATGAACCAGATCATCCTCATGCTGCCCGACATGAAATCGGATTACCCCCAGGCCTACCCTGCCTGGAAAGCCTATGTGGATGACATGGATGTGCAGCAGGCACTGGCCCCCCTGCCTCAGCCGGTGTCGGAGCAGGACAAGTACTACGTCGCTGCCAGAAACATCTACAACCTCTACTACAATATCCAAAGTCAGCAAAAGCGCCTGGAAAAATTTAGCATACGGGCACCCTTTGACGGCGTACTCACCGAGGCCGTGATTTACGAAGGCGCCAATGTGCTGGTAGGCCAGCGGCTGGGGCAATTCATCAACCCCTACTCCTACGAGCTGGAAGCTGCTGTAAATGTGGACCAGCTCAACTTTGTACAGCCTGGTAATGTGGTGGAGCTGTATTCTACCGATATAGCAGGGCAATGGAAAGGAAAGGTGGTGCGCATACTCAACCGGGTGGACCCCAATACCCAAACAGTTAAGGTATTTATACGCACCACTGGCAAAAACCTCAAAGAAGGCATGTACCTCAACGGGCGTCTCAGGGGAAAGGTCATCCCTGATGCCGTGGAAATTTCCCGCAACCTGCTCATCGATAATGGCCAGGTATATGTGGTGCAGGACTCCCTGCTACAGCTACAGCCGGTAAAACCGGTTTTGTACACCACCAATACGGTGTTTGTGCAGGGCCTGACTGATGGCACCCAACTGCTGGATGAAAGTGTGATAGGCGCCTATCCCGGCATGAAAGTGGGCACCTACTCCGGCTCCCAGGCCACAGAAACCGGTCAGGCGGTGAGTTCGGCCGCCGCCCCCTCCAATTAATATAGCCTTAACCTCTTTTTATTTCATTCACATGAGAGCCTTAATCAGTTATTTTATCAAATACCCCATTAGTGGAAATGTACTGCTGGTACTGCTCACCATTTTTGGGTTCCTGGGCCTGATGCAAATGCGCACCACCTTCTTTCCCGACCAGGAAACGAGAATCATCAGCATACGGGTTACCCAGCCCGGTGCTTCTCCTGAGGAAATTGAGGAAGGCATAGTCGTAAAAATAGAAGAAAACCTGGAGGGTCTCACCGGCATTGACCGCATCACTTCTGTATCCAGCGAAAACACAGGACGCATCATCGTAGAGGCCTTTTCCAACTACGATATAGACATTGTTCTGCAGGACGTCAAGAATGCCGTTGACCAGATCAACTCTTTCCCCGGCAATATGGAACCGCCCATTGTGTCCAAGGTCGAAGGCCTCACCCGGGCCATTACTCTGGCCCTGAACGGGGATGTGGACCTCAGAACCCTCAAAAAATTTGCCCAGGACATTGAAAGCGACCTTCGCGCAGTAGAGGGCATTTCCAAAATCAACATTGGCGGCTTTCCCGAAGAAGAAATAGAAATAGCCCTGCGCGAATCCGACCTGCGGGCCTATCAGTTGCGCTTTGAGCAGGTGGCCCTGGCCGTAAGCCAGGCCAACCTGGAAATTACCGGCGGCACCATCAAAGGCAATGAAGAAGAGCTGCTCATTCGCTCCAGGGCCAAACACTATTATGCCAGGGAGCTGGAAGACATCGTAGTAACCACTGCCCCCGACGGCAGGCTGGTGCGCCTGCGCGATATAGCCGACGTACGCGACCGCTGGGCCGACGTGCCCAACCGCGTGTATGTAAATGGAAACCCCGCTGTGATCATCAACGTCAGCAACACCATAGACGAAGACCTGCTCTTTATTGCCGACTACATCAAGGAAACCTACCTGCCCGGGTTTAATGAAAAGTACGATGCCGTTCAGCTACTCGTCATAGACGATGCTTCTGAAACCCTGCAGCAGCGCATTGACCTGCTCACAGAAAACGGCCTCATCGGGATCATACTCGTGTTGGTGCTGCTCGCGCTATTTCTGCACATCCGTCTGGCCTTTTGGGTGGCCATTGGCATTCCCATTTCTCTCATTGGCATGTTTATTTTTGCCAACCAGCTCGGTTTATCTATCAACATTATGTCCCTGTTTGGGATGATTGTGGTGGTGGGGATTTTGGTGGACGACGGCATTGTGATTGGGGAAAATATTTACCGGCACTACGAAATGGGCAAGAGCCGCTACCAGGCTGCCATTGATGGCACCATGGAGGTATTACCGGCCGTGTTTGCTGCCGTTGCTACTACGGTAGTAGCTTTTGGTGCCTTTTTGTTTCTCGATGGCATTCCCGGCGACTTTTTTGGCGAAGCTGCCCTGGTGGTGGTGCTGACCCTCACCATCTCTCTGCTGGAAGGGGCCCTCATTCTGCCCGGCCACGTGGCACATTCCCGCGCGCTCAGCCCCGAAGCCAAACCCAATGTGGTCGAACGCGCCTTTACCCGTCTCATGGAATGGATGAAAACCCGCCTTTATGCTCCTTTTCTGCGGTTTTTTCTCCGAAATCCCGCATTTGGGCTGGCCATTCCCATCGGCATCCTCATTATGAGCTTCGGCCTGGTGGCCGGCGGGCTGGTAAAGCTCACCTTTTTCCCCTTTGTGGAGTTTGATGTAATGACCGTACGCCTGGAAATGCCCGCAGGCACCAGCGAACGCATTACGGAAGACTGGCTGCTGCACATAGAAAAGTCGGTGTGGGAACTGAATGAAGAGCTCAAAGCCCAACGCCCCGATGGCCTGGACGTGGTGCGCAAGGTACAACGGTCTATTGACTCTGCTACCTATAAAGGTTCGCTAAAAATCATTTTGCTGGATGGCGAAACCCGCAACATGTCCATCCTGACCTTTGCCGATGCGCTGCGCCAAAAGGTGGGCCCCATCTACGGGGCCAACAAGCTGGTGTATCAGATCGCCACGCCCTTTGGCAAGGCGGTTTCGCTCTCAGTCAAAGGCAATAACCTCCAGGAACTGGCCCAGGCTACGCGCGAGATTAAAAGTAAAATAGAAGAGCTCAAAGAGCTCAAAGACATTACCGACAGCCAAAAGGAAGGTCTGCGGGAGGTGGACATACAGCTTAAGCCCAAGGCCCAGCTACTGGGCCTCAGCCTCCAACAGGTTATTGGGCAAGTGCGCCAGGGCTTTTTTGGCTATGAAGTGCAGCGCCTTCAGCGCGGCGAAGACGAAGTAAAAGTGTGGGTGCGCTACGACCGCAGCGACCGCAGCTCCATCGGCAAGCTGGAGGACATGCGCATACGCACTCCCGACGGACGCGAGTTTCCGCTCAAAGAACTGGCCACTTTCGGGCAGGACCGGGGCCTCATCGCCATCAACCGCCTGGAGGGCAAGCGCGAGGTGCGCATTGAAGCCGACCTGGCCAGTGCCGATGTGTCCAGTACCGACATTATCAATACCATACGCGATGAAATATTGCCGCCCATATTGGCCAAATACCCCTCTGTGAGTACTTCTTTTGAAGGGCAGGTGCGGGAAACCAACAAAACCATTGCCTCTTCCCGCCTGGTGATGCCCATTATGCTCCTCTCCATGTTTGTGATTGTGCTGCTCACCTTCAGGTCTTTTGGCCAAACCATTTCGGTCTTTATGCTGCTGCCATTTGGGCTGATTGGGGTTATTCTCGGACACTGGATACGGGGCCTGCCCATCAGTATGCTGTCCATGCTGGGGATCATTGCCCTCTTTGGCATCATCATCAACGATGCCCTGGTGATGATCAATGCCTTTAATAACCAGCTCAAGGAGGGCAAACCCTTTGGGAAAGCCCTGTACGAAGCCGCTTTGTCGCGCTTTCGGCCCATTGTGCTTACTTCTATCACCACCATAGCCGGCCTGGGGCCACTCATTTTTGAAACCAGCAGGCAGGCGCGTTTTCTCATTCCTATGGCCGTGTCCATTGCCTTTGGTCTGCTGGCCGGAACCCTCATCATTTTGCTCATTCTGCCTGTAGTGCTGGTGCTGCTCAACAACTTCAAAGTCTATCTCAAATGGCTGTGGGAAGGACAAAAGCCCACCCCTGAGTCGGTGGAAGTGGCCGTACAGGAAATGGCCAAAACCGGGATTTAAGATGGTTAATATCAATTCTAACCCCCTAACCAAACATACATGAAGCGCTTTATCGTCTTTAGCTTTGCCGGTCTGCTGCTGAGTATAGGGCATGCCCAGGAGCTACTCCGGCTTACTGATGCCATTGAGCTGGCCCTGGCACACAACTACGGCATCCAAATTGCCAAAAACAACCAGCAAATTAGTGAAAACAGTGCCCATCCCGGCAATGCAGGCCTGCTGCCTACCCTGAGTGTATCGGCAGGCATTAACTACAACAACAGCAACTCCAATGTGCAATTGGTGGAGCGCGGCCAAAATGGCGAAATCTCCTTCCGCGATGTGGAAGTGAATGGCCTGGAAACCAGCTCCAATAATGGCTCGATCAACCTGAGCTACACGGTTTTTGACGGCCTGGGCAACGTAAACACCTTCAGGCTGCTCAAAACCACGGCCATGCAGAGCCGCGAACAAACCCGCGCCACTACGGAGCTCATCCTTTCGCAGCTCATTGATGCCTACTACCAGCTGGCCCGCCTGCAGGCCAACTACCGCATCCTGCAGGAACAATTGGCGGTTTCGCGCGAACGCCTGCAGCGGGTCAAAAACCAGGCACAATTTGGCAGCAGCAACCAACTGGCCGTGCTCAATGCCGAGGTGGACCTCAACACCGACAGTGCCAATGTGGCCACGGCCCGCCTCAACCTCGACAATGCCCGCCGCAACCTCAACGCCCTCATGGGCGTGGAGATCGACCGCAACTACCAACTGCCCGACGAAATTCGCTTCATCAGCCAGCTCCAGCTCGGCCAGCTCCGGGAGCTGGCCATGCAGCAAAACGCCAATCTCGAAATTGCCCGCTACAACCAGGAAATGGCAGCCCTCAACCTCAACATTGCCAAAGCCGCCCGCCTGCCACGCATCGACATCAACGCGGGCTATGGCTTCACTAACCAGGACAATGGACCCGTGAGTTTTGCCAGAAAAATCAACAGCCTCGGCTTCTCGGCAGGTGCCGCCCTCACCTTCAACATTTTTAATGGTAACCGCAGCCGCATCAATGTACAAAACGCCAAACTGCAGCTCATCAACTCCCAACAGCAAATGCGCGACCTCCAACTTCAGCTGGAGCGCGACCTCACCAATGCGGTGCAGACCTACCAAAACAGCCTGGCCATACTGGCCCTGGAACAAAAAAGCCTCGAAGCCGCAAAACTCAACTTTCAGCGCACCCAAGATGCCTTTGCCCTGGGGCAGGCCAGCAGCACCCAATTCAGGGAAGCCCAGCTCAACCTGCTGCGCGTACAAAACCGCCTGAACGAACTGCAGTACGACACCAAACTGTACGAAAAGGAACTGCTGCGACTCAGCGGGCAGCTGGTTAAATAAACGTTCACAGGAATGGGCTGCTTCAGCATGCATTTCCCAGGGGGCCCAGGCCCCTGCCCAATATACAGGCAGCCTCCCTCGTTTTAATGATTGAAAAAAACAGGTACCCATTGAACAGCTACCGAATACGTGATCTCTTGCTTGCCAGCACTTTACTGATCCTGTTTAGCCCCTTATTTTTGCTCATCTGCCTGGGCCTGTACCTCAGCCAGGGCAGGGTATTTTTTGTACAAACGCGTCCCGGGCTGGACGAAAAGCCCTTTCGCCTCATCAAGTTCAGCACCCTGTACGACGCGGCCCCCGGCCAAGACGAAGCCGCCAACCAGCGCGCCCGCCTCACTCCCCTGGGCAAATACCTGCGCCGGCTCTCCCTGGACGAGCTGCCTCAGCTGCTGAATGTGCTCAAAGGCGACATGAGCCTGGTGGGCCCACGCCCTCTGCTGATGGAATACCTGCAGCTGTATGCCCCCGAAGAAAGGGCACGCCATCAGGTGCTGCCCGGCATTACCGGCCTGGCACAGGTAAATGGACGCAATGCCCTCAGCTTCAAGCAGCGATTTCAATACGACCTGTGGTATGTGCAGCACAAATCCCACTGGCTGGACATAAAAATTCTCCTCAAAACCCTGCTGAACCTCCTGCGCCCCACCGGCGTCTATGCCAATGCCCACACCACCTCCCCCAAATTCGATGGCACCAACTGAAGGGGGAACTCAAGCGGGTGGGTTTTGCTTTTGGGGTTGTACCTGGCTAAATGTAATTTCCTGCTGATTGCCCCATTTCCAGCCCAGCCAGAAAGTTGGAAAAAAGTAAGAGGTTGCATAATTTCCTTTATGCAAAGAAAAAATATGGCCAAGCCCGTCACAGGCCTGGAAAAAATCTTGTCTAAAGAGTAAACCCAATTGTTTAACTCTTCAATGACAAAATGATGAAAGCAAAAAAATTGAGAAATGTTAGCACTCAGACCGTGAGTATCCATGCCGACTATGATCAGGCCTTTGACTACTTATCCAATCCCATGAACCAAAAGGAGTGGGCGATCAATTTTATCCGGGACGTCAGGCAAACCGATGAGGGCTTTATAGCCGTAACCCCTTTTGGGGAGGCCCCGCTGGCGTTTTTTTGCGACAAACAGACAGGGGTAATTGACATATTGATAGGCGGAGGTGAGCCAATTCCTACCCGCCTGATTAAAAACCAGACGGGCTGTGAATATGTGTTTACCTTATTTCAACCACAAGGAATGCCTGAGCCTGCCTGGGAACATGAAGCCATTCCCGGCCTGATAGAAGAACTGCAAACCTTAAAATCCATTCTTGAAAAAGGAGGTACAAAATGAAACCACTGATTGAAGATTGGGTGAAAGCAGCAACCAGTGGTGATAAAGATGCGCTGGAAAAAATTGTGATTGAAATCCAGGACCACATTTACAACTTAGCGCTGAGCATGCTCTGGCATCCCGAAGATGCCAAAGATGCCACCCAGGAAGTGCTGATAAAAGTTATCACCCATTTGGGAAGCTTCAGGTACAAGAGCTCATTCAAAACCTGGGTGTATCGCGTAGCCTCAAATACCTTAATTAATTACAGGCAAAAGTATATGAAGCATTCCATGTCGTTTGATGAGTTTGGAACGCAACTCAAGCAGGGGTTGTCTGATTCGATTGATTTTACCACCAACGAAACAGAACAAAAATTACTCGTCATGGAAGCAAAAATCGGCTGTTCAAATGCTATGTTGCAATGCCTGGACAGGAAAAGTCGGCTGACCTATATTTTAGGTGAAATACTCGAATTTCATAGCCGGCAAGGAGCCGAAATTTTAGGCATTTCTCCTGCTAATTTCCGGCAAAAACTTGCCCGGGCCAGAAACAAGATTCACCGCTTTTTACACCAAAATTGTGGGATAATCAACAGCCAAAACCCGTGCAGATGTGCTAAAAAAGTTGACAATTCCATCGCAAAAGGAAGGATTCGGCCCAATGAGCTTTTGTTTGTCAGAGATGGGCGAGATACGGCGCTCATCCATACCATCGAATCCATAGAAAACGAAGTCGCTTTGTTTCAAACAAACCCCACATATAATGCGCCAGACCAATTGATTAAAGAAGTAAAAAAAATCATCTCCACCTCTGACATTTAGGCAGTCAGGAGCACTCGGTTCTGGCAAATATCTTTCCGTTTACCTATCTTGCTGTCCAATAATTTTTTTTCACCTACCCACGTGATCAATAAAACAGCTGAAAATTTTATTAACTGGCCTGAGACTACAGCCACTTTGTGCCACCGGGCTTACAGCTGCTGTGCACGGCTATGGCGGTAGGTTATTAATGAGAAAATGAACAGCAGAATTACCCATTTGATCGAACAGTTTATTGATATCCAAAATGGAAAGCCATGGATAGGAAGTTCATTTCACAGCAAATTGAGTAAAATTGAAGACCATTGGGTTTTCATCAGGCCCATTAAAAATTTACATAGCATCGCTGAAATAATTTCCCACCTAACGTTTTGGAGAGATGAAGCCATCCTCAAAATCAAAACAGGAAGAGGTAGTAAAACAGATGATTGTGAGGAAAATTGGCTGACAAACGACAAGTTGAAATTAACGCCCTGGCCCAACATTAAGTCGGATTACGACAATAGTTTTTCTGAATTGATGGCGTTGCTAAAAGATAAGGACGATTCGTTTCTTGCTGAAGAATATTACGATACGGATTTCAAGGGGAATTATTCCTACAATTTCTTAATAACCGGAATGCTTCACCACGATATTTACCACCTGGGACAGTTGGGGATAATTATCAAGTTCTTAGAAGAAAAACCTACTACTGATTACTAAACAACGCGCAAAAAATAAAAGACTCCATTTGGGGGCATACCGCCCCAAAGTACCTACTCTTTCTCCCACACCACAAAGCCGTTTTTGATCACTTTTACCACCTCTCCGTTGCGCTTTAGCAGCAGGTGGGCGGCGGAGCCCAGCCGCAGCTCTGGCTGGTAGCGCGCCTGCTTGTCCAGCAGCACAAAGGGCGTATCGGGCAGCGGGTCGGGCAACTTTTTCATGCGTATGTGGGTGTAGCCCTGCTGAATCAGTTGCTGCGCATCCAGTTTGTACAGGGCTTTGGCATTTTTGAGGCGGCGGGGATACAGCTTCCCAGCCTCGGCCGTCATCCCGCTGGCATCTATTTCCTCGTAGCCGTAAAAGGGGGAGAGATCGCCCCACTCTACCACCTGCCCGTTGAAGTGAAAGCCCTGCGGGCTGGAATCATTTACCTCCCACTGGTTGATGGCGATATCCACCAGGTATTCCCTGTCCAGCAGCTCGATGGTGGCCTGGCGGATGAGCAGGTCGAACAGCAGACGCTCGTTAAAGGGAATGCGTTCATACTCTTCCAGTTGCTCGTCCTCATATAAGCCATTGGCAATGGCGTGTATGCCCGTGAGGATGGCCACGAAATTCACCTTCCGTATAGTTTGCTTTTCCCGGTCGCCGGGCGCCCCGCCCGACTCAATGAGGATGGTGCTGGTTCCCCACTTCTGTATGTTGTCGCCAAAGGCGCGGGGCTCGAAGTCGTCGTTGTAGCGGCCTACCCGGCCCGGAATGAGGCCCTGAAGGCGGCGATTCATCAGCGCAATGAGCTTCATGGCATTGGCCCGCACCTCATTAACGTCCTTTTCATAATTATAGGCCGGTGCGAGAACAGAAATGGTGGCCGACTGCGGGCTTCGGCCCGCAGCATACACCCGGCCCTGGTCGTGCAGGTTGAAGCCGAAGTCGGCCTGCAGGCGGTCGCGCGCAGCCTTGAGGATGCGCGCCTCAGGGGATTGCAGACGCAGGGCGTCGCGGTTGAGGTCCACCCCCAGGCGGTTTCGCCGGGTAAAGCGCTGAGCCCCGTCGGGGTTGAGCATGGGGATGAGGTACACACTCACTTTGGTGAGTACCTCCTTTTTCCATGCTGTAAATTCATCCTCCGCTGTAAAAAAGTTGAGCAGATCGAACAGGGCCATGGTCGCCGTGGACTCATCGCCGTGCATTTGCGACCAGAGCAACACCTTCACCGGCCCGCTGCCCACCCGTATCTGGTAGATGGCCCTGCCTTCTATAGAGGTGCCCAACTCCCTTACTTCCACTGCTGCGGCTTGCTGCAGCCGTTGCACCAGAGGCAGTATATCGGCATGTTTAAAACGGCGGTGGGTAAGGCTGGCTTCGCGATATGCCGGGTAGGCTTGTTCGATCTCATTTATGGTTTCTTCAGGCTGGGCACATACTACCTGTACGCCCAGCATACAGCAGAATAACAAGATGCATACTTTCATAGTGGAGATGGTTTGGCTCATGAAATACGGCAAGATTTTTCGCCCACACAAGCTTGCGGTTCATTTTTGACCCAAAACAGGCTGTAGTGGGGGTGTAGGACATTTTTGCAAGGTGGTAAAAAAAAGTGTAGCTTACTGTCAAAAGCCTTATGAAGTCACTGGAACATTTACCCGAATCCTTTCAAAGTC
>RFHT01000184.1 GCA_003696835.1 Bacteroidota bacterium | reverse complement strand
GCCAGAAGTGGGCAATCAGCAGCGGTATGTCTTCTCTGCGCCTGGCCAGGGACGGCAAGTGAACCACCCAGTTGGCCAGGCGGTAATACAAGTCCATGCGAAAATTCCCTGCCTCAATTTCAGCCTGCAAATCCCGGTTGGTGGCACATACCAGCCGGAAACGGGTTTCCCGCCACTGGTTGCTGCCCACCCGCTTGTAAGTGCCCTCCTGTATCACGCGCAACAACTCGGCCTGCAGGGGCATGGGCAGCTCTCCCACCTCATCCAGAAACAGCGTGCCCCGGTTGGCCAGGGCAAAAGCGCCCTCCCGCGTGGAAATGGCATTGGTAAATGCCCCTTTCTCATGCCCAAAAAATTCGCTGCCCGACAGCTCGGGCACGATGGTGGTGCAGTCCACCAGCACCAGCTCGTCTTTGTCGGGCCGGGTGTCCAGGCTGTGAATGAGCCTTGCCACCAGCTCTTTGCCGGTCCCACTTTCGCCCTGTATCAGTATAGCCGACTGGCTGTAGCAGGCAATCTCTACAATTTGCCTGATTTTAGCCATCCAAACTTCGCTTTGCCCGATGAGGTTGTGCTGCACTTTGGGAGAACGGAAAATCCGTTCCACCGTCTGCCACCTGCCCAACTGGAGTTTGAGCATGTCCACGGCCCCGCTCAGTTCGTCCCACATCCACACATCAGATGCCCCCTCCAGAAGCATCTGCCAGATAAAGCGGTTGTCGTATTTTTCTTCCCCCAAAACCGCTACTAACACCCTGCAACCTGCCTTTTTGAGCCTGCTGAGCGTTTTTAACACAGCTTCCCGCTCACTTGCTCCATCTGCCAGCAGCAAAGCCATGCCGCCCTGCTCCTCCCTCCTCAGACAACTGATGCCTCCGGCTTCCAACTCATTGAGCATGTGTTCCATGCTGAAACTGGAAACCGCACACATTTGGTGCACATATAACTCACAGACGGGTTGACTTCCTTTCATAGCTGAGGACATGGTTGCAGGGTCAGCAAAAAGTCAAGTATGCGGGTGGATGGAAAATGAAAAGCCCTCTGCCTTTGACATCAGGCATCAAACAACATTTTCATCAAGCCAATTGTGGTGTAAAACCAGGGATAACAGTGAGAAGAGGCTCACTCAGTAATTTTGTACGGCCAAACTAATGTTTGGTTCTTTGAGCTGCCGGTAGCTTTGACCTAAGCAAAATTCCCGGCTATTACAGCTACTTGCAATAAAGAGACGGTTGTGGAAGCAAATTTACTTCAGTTTTTGCCAAAATAATCAGCTCCGGGCTCCCGTCTCATTGTTTCTCATGCCCCCAGACACTAAATTCGCGCCAGGACAAGATGTAGGTAACAGGTTTGATTTGCCACGAAGGAAGACACGAAGCCAACTGGGGCAAAGCTTGGAGCAGATCGAAGATGCCTTTATGGCACTGAAAGTCCCACAAGGGGATGGCAGCGCAGCGAAGACTCCCTAAAAGAGATGCCTGCTTGCTTGGATGGGCGCAAATGATTAGCAGATTTTTTTGATTGAAGAATAAGAACACCGAACAACATAAACCTATGAAATACCGAACAGAACGAGATACCATGGGCGAAATTCGCGTTCCGGCAGACAAGTACTGGGGCGCGCAAACCCAGCGTTCGCTGGAGAATTTCAAAATTGGCGGGCACAAAATGCCCATAGAGGTGATACGTGCTTTTGGCATCCTAAAAAAAGCGGCGGCCCTCACCAATGCTGAGCTGGGCGTGTTACCTGCCGAAAAAGCAGAGGTCATTGCAAGGGTGTGCGATGAAATCCTGGCCGGCAAACTGGATGCGCACTTCCCACTGGTGGTGTGGCAAACGGGCTCCGGCACCCAGTCCAATATGAACGTAAACGAGGTCATCGCCAACCGGGCCATTGAGTTGCTGGGGGGCGAAATTGGCTCCAAAACCCCCATCCACCCCAACGATGACGTGAACAAGTCGCAGTCGTCCAACGACACCTTCCCCACGGCCATGCACATAGCGGCCTACCATGCCCTGGTGACCCATACCCTGCCCAAGATGCAACTGCTGCACGATACCCTTGCAGCCAAAGCCGAAGCCTTCATGGGGGTGGTGAAAATTGGGCGCACCCATCTCATGGATGCCACCCCCCTTACGCTGGGGCAGGAGTTTTCGGGCTATGTGATGCAGCTGAAACGCAGCATGGAAGCCATCACCGACAGCCTGAGGCACCTGCGGGAGCTCGCCCTGGGCGGCACCGCCGTGGGTACCGGCCTGAATACGCCCGAAGGCTATGCCGAACAAGTAGCCGCAAAGATTGCGGAGCTCTCCGGCCACCCCTTCGTCACGGCCGAAAATAAATTTGAGGCCCTCTCGGCCCACGATGCCATCGTAGAAGCCTCCGGCGCCCTGCGCCGGGCAGCAGTGGCCCTCATGACCATCGGCAACAACATCCGGCTGCTGGCCTCCGGCCCGCGCTGCGGCATAGGCGAAATCTTCATTCCCGCCAATGAGCCGGGCTCCTCCATCATGCCGGGCAAGGTGAACCCCACCCAGGCCGAAGCCCTCACCATGGTGTGTGCACAGGTGATGGGCAACGACGCCGCCATAGCCGTGGCCAATTCCCACAGCCACTTCCAGCTCAATGTGTTCAAGCCCGTGATGATTTTCAACTTCCTCACTTCTGCACACCTGCTGGCCGACGCCTGCGAGTCTTTCAACGACAAGCTGGCCGTGGGCATAGAACCCAACTACAAACGCATCAAGGAGCACCTCAACAACTCCCTCATGCTGGTAACGGCCCTCAATACGCATATTGGCTACGACAAGGCAGCCAAAATTGCCAAAACAGCCCACGAGCAGGACCTCACCCTCAAGCAGGCAGCCATACAGCTGGGATACCTCAGCGAGGAAGAGTTTGACCGCATCGTGGTGCCCGAAAAAATGGTGGGCAGCCTCGAGCGCTAAGTTACTATGGAGGCAGGCAAATAGTTGACAAAATCTAATAAAATTAGTATTTTTGTGTGTTTGCTAAATTTTGTGGGGATGTGCGCAAATGAAACGGGCCACATATTACCAGCCCTGCTTTCAACGTTGTACAACCATATTACCTGAAAACGCGATTTTGAGATGTCTGGACTAAACGGCCAAGATAACCATAGCGAAACGGTGAGCACCCCCGTTTCGGGTATGTACAAGGATTATTTTCTCGACTACGCCTCCTATGTCATTCTGGAGCGGGCAGTACCCATGCTGGCCGACGGGCTCAAGCCTGTACAGCGGCGCATTCTGCATGCCATGCGCGAAATGGAAGACGGCCGCTTTCACAAAGTGGCCAACATCATTGGCCAGACCATGCAGTACCACCCCCACGGCGATGCAGCCATAGGCGATGCCCTGGTGAACCTGGGGCAAAAAGACCTGCTCATCGACTGCCAGGGCAACTGGGGCGATGTGCGCACCGGCGACCGGGCCGCAGCGGCCCGCTACATAGAGGGCAAATTGTCCAAATTTGCCCTGGACGTGGTGTTCAACCCCAAAACCACCGAGTGGCAGCTCTCCTACGACGGCCGCAAAAAGGAGCCCGTTACCCTGCCCGTCAAGTTTCCCCTGGTGCTGGCACAGGGCATCGAAGGCATTGCCGTGGGCTTGTCCACCAAAATTTTGCCCCACAACTTCAACGAACTCATCAAAGCATCCATAGCGGTACTCAAAGGCAAAAAAACCCGCCTGGTGCCCGACTTCCCCACCGGCGGCCTGCTGGATGCCAGCAACTACAACAGCGGCCTGCGGGGAGGCAAAATTCGCTGCCGGGCCAAAATTGAAGCGGTGGACAAATCCACCCTGCGCATACTCGACCTCCCCTATGGCGTTACCACCTCCAGCCTCATGGACTCCATCGTGAAGGCCAACGACAAGGGCAAAATCAAAATCAAAAAGGTGACCGACAACACCGCCCAGGAGGTGGAAATCATCATTGAGTTGCCCACCGGCGTCTCTCCCGACGTGACCATGGACGCCCTTTACGCCTTTACCGACTGTGAGGTCTCCATTTCCCCCAATGCCTGCGTCATCATAGACGAAAGGCCCCATTTCATTTCGGTAGATGACATGCTGCGCATCAGCACAGAACGGACCCGGGAGCTGCTGCGCAAAGAGCTGGAAATCAAGCTGGCTGAGCTGCAGGAGAAGCTGCTGTTTGCTTCTTTGGAGCAAATTTTTATCGAAAACCGCATTTACCGCGACATTGAAGAATGCGAAACCTGGGAAGCCGTGCTGGAAACCATCGACCGCGGCCTCGAACCCTTCAAAGCTCAGTTTTACCGCCCAATTACCCAGGACGACATCATCCGCCTCACCGAAATCCGCATCAAACGCATCTCCCGCTTCGACAGCTTCAAGGCCGATGAGCTCATTCGCAACCTACAGCAGGAAATCAAAGAAACCGAGCACCATCTGGCGCACCTCACCGAATATGCCATTGCCTATTTCGAAAATTTGCTCCAAAAGTACGGCAAAGGCCGGGAGCGCAAAACCCAAATTGCCGACTTCGACAACATAGAGGTGCGGCAGGTGGCCGTAGCCAACGAAAAGCTCTACGTCAACCGCAAGGAGGGCTTTGTGGGCTTTGGGTTGAAAAAAGAAGAATATGTATGCGAATGCTCCGACATAGACGATGTGATTGTCTTCAGGAGCGATGGCAAATACCTGGTGAGCAGGGTACAGGAAAAAGCCTTTTTGGGCAAAAATATCCTGCACGTGGATGTGTGGAAGAAAGGCAATGAGCGCAAGGTGTATCACGCCATTTATGCCGACCCCGTTTCGGGCAAAAATTACGCCAAGCGTTTTGCCGTTACGGCCATTACCCGCGACCGCGAATACGACGTCACCAATGGCGCCAAAGGCGCCAAGCTGCTGTATTTCTCGGCCCACAACAACAGCGAAGAAGAGGTGGTGCACATACAGCTCTCACCCAACTGCCGTGCAAAAAAGAAATCCTTCGAGTTCGACTTTGGCGAGCTGGCCATCAAAGGCCGTACCTCCCAGGGAAATGTGGTAACCAAGTACCCCATACGCAAAATTACCCAGCAATCCATAGGGACCTCTACCCTGGGGGGCCGCAAAGTGTGGTACGACGAAACCAGTGGCCGCCTCAACACCCAGGAACGCGGCAAGTACCTGGGCGAGTTTGATACCGAAGACAAAATTCTGGCTGTGTACAAAGATGGGACCTATGAGGTTTCGGAATTTGAACTCACCAACCGCTACGACCCCCAGAAGGTGTTTTCGGTGGATAAATTTGACCCGGAGCTGGTCATTACTGCGGTACATTACGACGGCAAGAACAAAGACTATTACGTAAAGCGCTTCCAGGTAGAAACTTCTACGGTGGACAAGAAGTTTTCCTTTATTAGCGAGGCCAAAGGCTCCCGCCTGGTATATGCCTCTACCCTACCCGCCCCCCACATTCAGTACAAGGTGGCGCTCAAAGGCAGCAAAAAGGAAAACGTGCAGCTCAACCTGGCCGATTTCATAGAAGTGAAAGGCTGGCGGGCTCTGGGCAATAAACTCGACCGCCGGAAAGTCTCTGCCGTCAAAGAACTGAAAGTCGAGCAGCCTGTAAAGGAAGTTAAAGCTTCAAAAAAGGAAAAAAATAAGTCTGCCTCTGAACAAAAGAAGGAGACTACCGCTTTTAAAGCAGGCGACCAGGTGGAGTGGGGCAAGGAAGACCTCAAAGGAGATGGGCAGGGCAAGTTGTTTTGATCAACAAACACTTGCAGAAACAGCAGGGCAGGCCATCACCAAACGTTAAACTTTTGTGATCACTTCCACCGGGAATTCCGCTACCTTTGTAGCATGCGTTACCTATTTACTTACTCATTGCTGCTGCTTTGCTGCCTGCCGGCGCAGGCAGGCGGCGGCTGGCCCCAGCCCAAAGGGGAATTTTACCTCAAATTCAGCCAGTGGTGGCTCATCTCCGACCAGCACTATACCGACCAGGGCCTGCTCGACCCCAATGTCACAAATGGCCTGTTCAACACCAGCCTGTACGCCGAGTATGGCCTGAGCCATCGCCTGACGGGCATCCTCTACTTCCCCTTTTTTAGCCGGGCGTATTTCAACAACACCGTCTCGGCCACCACAGGGGAGGTGCTCAAAGCTGGGGAAGCCATCAACTCCCTGGGCGACAGTGAGCTGAGCCTCAAGTATGGCCTCATTACCGGCAAGCCGGTGCTGCTCAGCCTTACCCTCACCCTGGGCCTTCCCCTGGGCATTGACGACGGCGGCAGCGACCGCAGCCTGCAAACCGGCGATGGCGAGTTTAACCAGATGCTGCGGATAGACCTCAGCACGGCCAAATCCTTTGGGCAGCTCAACACTTTTTACACCCTCTACCTCGGCATCAACAACCGCAGCAAGGGGTTTTCCGACGAAATTCGATATGGCCTGGAAGCAGGCGGCAGTTTTTTTGGGGAAAAACTCCTGCTCATCCTGCGCCTCTATGGCACCAAATCCCTGCGAAACGGCACCCTCAGTGCCTTTTCCAACAGTACCAGCATTTTTGCCAATAACAGCGAACACCTCACCTTTTCACCTGAGCTGGCCTGGCAGTTTTCTTCCAAAGCGGGCCTTTCCTTTTCCTGGGCAAAGGTGCTCCGGGGGAAAATCATTTTTGCCGACCCCGCCTGGTCGGCGGGAGTATTCTTCAAATTTTAATGCCGGGCTGGCTGCCTGCAGCCATCGGGCCCCAGGTGCTGTTGCTCTTCGTACTGCCTCCTTCTCTCATAGGTATCTGCTAACTGGCGCAGGCGGCGTGCAATGGCGTTGCGCGCTGGTACCGACAACTGGTACAGGCCCAGTTGTGCACCTGCCAACTGGGCCTGGTATGCGGCTATCTCTTCCAGGGCCAGGTTGGATGGGGCATAGATAAAGGGCAGTTCGCGCGGCCGGCTCAGGTCGCGCCTGAGCCGCGAAATGTGGGCCCGCTTTTCTGCCTCGCTCAGCGGGCCATATTCCGGTAAAACATGCTGCACAATGTAGGCTATTTGCTCCGCCACCTCCACACTGTCGGGCTCATAGACGTACATCCGGCCCGTATCCCACTGTACAATCCGGCCCTCCCCATCCACACATACCGGATAACGCTTTTCCCCCGCCAGCAAATAATGCGTGTACTCGTGATACAGTATGGAGAGCAGGTCGCCGGGGCTGCCGTAGGCAGCCTGTACCTGCCCCACCCAGATGGTGTCCCGCTCAAAGCGGGCATTGGCGTCCAGCCAGGGAGCACAACGCACCGCTGGCAGGCGGGCTGCCAAACGCCCTTCCAGCACAGTCACCAGGCTGTCGAGCTGCCGCTGATGGCAAGCATACACCTTGCCCTCCTGCGCATATACCGGCCAGCCATTGACCCACAACAGCCAGCAACTCCACAATATCATGCCCCATTTCATAAGGAAATAGTAACTATTCAGCACCCTCAGGGTGAAAAAACACAATTGTTGTAAGTTGCTCATTTTCAATGAAATGCATTAACCACCTCCAACTCCTCCTTGAAAAGGAGGAGAGTTCTCCGGGGCAGGCGGCGCAGCCG
>RFHT01000183.1 GCA_003696835.1 Bacteroidota bacterium | reverse complement strand
CTCTGTGGCCTTGCCTGTACCCCCTACGAGCAACCCACACAAGCCGGGCAGCAAGCTCAGCCTACCAAACCTGACAGCATGTCGGCTCCGGATACCTTGCCTCCCAACCGTTTCCGCCAGGCGGTGATGGCGATGAAAGAGATTAGTTATCAACTGCAGGAATACGAGGAAAAACCTGCTGCCGACAATATGTTCAACAAAAAAATCCGCCGCCTGAATGTGCTTTTTAAAAAAAGTGGCAAGGCGCTGATAGATACCATTTCCACGGAAGAGTTGCAGCAGGTGCGGCATGCCTTCGTAAAGAGCAGCCGTCCGCTGAGCCCGCGCCTGTACCCCCGCGCTCACATAGAAAGCTGGGAATTTAGCTCCCAGGCTGCTGCACAGCAAGCCCTGCAGCAATTAGACGCCCTCAAAAATGGCCATGCCTGGACCCAAATCAGCAAATCGCCTATTTCCTATTTCCAGAAGCAAAATGAAATCATGCTCATTGTACCGGGAGGATTTTACATGCTCAAGGAGGTCCCCCAAATTGTGCAATTTTTACAGGACTATTGAGTGTAGGCAGGGGGTCTCAGACATACCGTTCTGCTTGTTCCTTATTGATAAGATCAAGCTTCCGCCCCGGGTATCCGTTCAGCTTAGCTTAAATATAGAACCCACCTTGGAGTAGCCAAGTTTTTCATAGTAGCCGTCGGCGTCAGACATCACAAAAACATCTTGCCCGGGGTAGTCGGCTGCCATAGAGGTAAGTAGCTTTTGGCCGATCAAGGCCCCTCTGTATGGGCTTATACACCAATAAGTCAACGCCTCATTCAAGCTTGATAATTTGCTGCATGCTTTGAAGGCCCTGCCTCTTGTCGTATATCCCAAGCCAGTAAATACCCGGGGAGAAGTGTTCTAAATTGAGCGAGACCTCGTCCCGGATATAAGGATACGTTTTTTTCCACAAGCTTTGCCCCCATATATTTTGAATGCAGATGGTTAGGGGGCCTTCACTGAAACCGGCTAGTTTCAACCTGGCCGAAAAGGGGTTGGGAAACAGCCTGAACACTTCTTCCTGTGCTTGCTGTATGTTGACCGATGTTTTTTCAATTGGCAGGTGCTGGTTTGCTGCTATGTTTGTCAAAATGGTTGTATCTCCTCCGGGCCATAAAACTAGTACAGAATCAGCCTGCATTGCCGAAGCAAGACCAAAATGGCTTATGAGCCCATGTGCTTCTCCAGCACCGCTCATGGAATGTATTTCCCTCATTTGCCAGAAGCCATTTGCTTTTACTTTTACCCTGGCCCCTATGCCCCAGAGGTTGCCCGGTTGTGCGGCATCTTGGTTTTTCAAACTTATTTTCAACCAGTTATTGGGCGTACTCCTCCGGCCCGTTCTAAAGTAAACATTTTCAGGGCCATTATTGAGAAAAAGTCGATTGCGAATGGGGGCGTTGGGGTGGCTTCCCGAAAGCAATAAATCCAGGTAACCATCCTGATTCACATCACTCAATGAGCCGAAATAAAACCACGAACTTTCACCCAGTATTGAATCAGCCGGATTATGAAAAAATTGATCCTTTTCCAAAACCTCCATGAAAGTACCATCTCGTTTATTGAGGAAAACATGCAACCGGCTTCCCGTACCCGCAGAAGATACAGTTAACAGATCCTCATAGCCGTCATTGTCTATATCTCCCCAGACGGAAAACCTTCCATCCATTCTGGTCCCTGCCAGCATTTCATCGGTCATAGGGGTGAAGGTTCCATTTCCATTATTAAAATAAAACCAGGTTCTATTTCTGTTTACTGCTTCAAGCACGCAATCGAGGTCGCCATCATTATCAAAATCTACCCAGGAGTAGCGCCCAGGGGTTACTTGATCTTGGTTGATCAGCTGGCTTACCTCTGTAAAATTGCCCAGTCCGTCATTTTGAAATAACCGGGCGGAGCCAGGAAAATTCGTGGAGGTAAACATGATATCCTGATCGCCATCGCCGTCGTAATCCACCCACTGTGGATGCTCGCTCCCGGATGAAATTTCCAGGGTATCCATGAGGGTGAAGCTAAGGTCGCCATTGTTTTGGAATACGGCGGTATAAAATCTCAGCGATGTATGCAGCAAGTCCAGGTCTCCGTCCCCGTCAAAATCTGCCCAGGAGGCCCCCTCTGAAGCTATGCGGTCGGGAGGCAGGCCAGTTTCATTGGGCGTATTGAGAAACAGCTCCTCAAAAGGCAGGGCCTCAAAACCCGTTTCAGTATTAAGGTAGAGCATGTCTCCAATGCCTATACTGTCTCCTTCTGCCACAGCGGACCTGAACACGTGCAGGTCCAGCCTCCCGTCGTTGTTAAGGTCCAGCCAGATGGCGCCCGTAGAGCGCGCCGGGGCGCGGGTGATCGCCTCTTCCTCCATTTTGCTAAAACTGCCATCACCATTATTTGCATAAAATAAATTGGGAACATAGTTTCTATTAGCATCAATGCTGGTGGGAATATAGAGGTCTTCATCTCCGTCGAGGTCATAATCAGCCCAAACTCCCCCATAAGCACGTACGGGCGGCTCCTCTATGATGGCTCCGTCTGTAAGGGGTTCAAAAAACTTAGGTTCAGCCTTTGCACCTATTGTATCGGAAACAACGGAAGTCTGCTCATAAAATGAGACCAGTCTGTAAGTATAAGCGCTATTCGCTGTGAGCCCTTCATCTATGTAATAATTGTATTGCAGGGGCACTGCCGCCACGGGTTGAAAATCTCCCCCCTCCTGCTGGCGCTCCAGGATGAGAGAGTCGGGCTGATTTGCTGGACTCGTCCAGGAAATCAAAACAGAACTACGGCCCAAGGTAAATGCCTGAAGGCCCGATACCGGATCAAAGACAAGCTCTCCATGAGGTACAAAAGCAACTTTCACAATCCCACAGCCACTAAATTCCCAGCTTAAAACCAGGGAATCTTTTTCGGGATAAAATTGACCCGAAACCCCATTGATTTTGTTGCTTCCACATCCCAAAGGATAGGTTCTTTGCAAAAGCATGACCAAACCACAGCTATCGACCAACTCTGCTCCCAGGTTTTCGGCAGTAGCAGCTTGCTGATTCAGCGCACTGTCAACTGCCTCCATGTACCCGGCCGAAAAGTCAGAAATGAAAAAGCGGTTAGGGGCTAACTCATGGATGTTGATAGAATCTTTCCCTATGGCAAAGTTCCACAAAAACACCCCATCTTCCAATACCATTCCCCGCCAAAGCAAATTATCGGTAATAGCAGAGGTACAGTTCGTTTGAGCGATGGTAAAGCAATAGGTAGAAATGAGACAGGCAAAAAGCAGCAAAAACTTTTTCATTGGAAAACAAAAAATAAAATAGGATGAATTAAATATATCTGACTTTTCAATAGATACCAAAAATAAAAGAAATTAATAACTATTCAGCATATACATGCAGTAAAAAAAAGGGGGAAAACCAATTTTCCCTTCAATACTGCTTAATCCATTAATAACCGTTTTTGTCAACTCCCCCGCCTGCCGGCGCCAGTTTACAACTGGGGCCGGTAGCAGGGATGCCAGCAGGCCTGCCAGGGGGGTGCAAACCCCATTGCTATTTCCGCAGCAGTTGTCCCGGTGTTAAACCGGGAGCGCGGGCAGTTCCTATTGGCGTGCGGGGCACGCCATGAAGGGCGGTCCATTAGTTTTGTTCTCATCAGCCCCGGGCTAAAGCCGCGGGGCTAACGAATTTGCTTGGTCAAGCCCGGCCACTGTGCCGGGCGAATGGCAGCCATCAGTTTTTTCCCCAAAAGCCCCGGGCTAAAGCCGCGGGGCTAACGAATTTGTTTGGTCAAGCCCGGCCACTGTGCCGGG
>RFHT01000182.1 GCA_003696835.1 Bacteroidota bacterium | reverse complement strand
TAGCTTTGCAGGGCGTCGGGTTGCATGGGGTAATATTCGTCCAGGTTGAAGGTGATGACGTTTTGAAAACTCAGGCCTTCCTCCTGGTGCATGCGCACCAGCTCGCCATACACCCCCGTGGGGGTGGAGCCCGTGGCCAGCCCCAGCACGGCCATTTCGCCCCGCTGCTGCTTGCTGCGAATCAAGTCCGCAATTTGCTCAGCCACCCTGCGCGACGCAATCTTTGAGTCGCTAAAAATTTCCGTAGGGATTTTTTCGTACTGTCTGGTTTGGTCTTGTAGTAACAACATAAACATTTATTTTTTATGTAATTTTTTCCAAAAATGTTGAAGCATCAACGTCTCAAACTTTGCCCCAATTGAGCTGGATGTTCGCTGGGCCCTTCTGGCTAATCAACAAAGGCTGCCTTAACAGCATCTCCTCTTCGTTTCGAAGCCACATCCCCCATCAAATCAACACAATGCCTCTTTTTTTGTAGGGGATGAGGATTTCGTCCGTAGTATCCAGCTCCGTCACCACCGTATGCAGGCCTTTGATGTCGCAGACGGTGTAGGGCTGCAGGGTATCGATTTTTTCGGAGATGACCAGGGCCACCACCTTTTTGGCCGCCTGTACCAGGCTGCGTTTCACCTGGGCTTCTTCCCAGTTGATTTCGGTAATGCCTGCTTCGTGGTGCAGGCTGCGGGTACCCAGTATGCATATATCGGCTCGTATTTCGGAAAAGAGATGCACCACCTCCAGGCCGATGGTGGCCTGGGCATCCTTGAGCAGCTTGCCCCCGGCAAAAATCACCTCTATGTGCGGGTGGCCCGACAACTGCACGGCTACGGGCAGGCTGTTGGTAAAAAAAGTGGCGTGCAGGTCCTGGGGCAGCCGCTTGACCAGCTCCAGGTTGGTGGTGCCCCCGTCCATCAATACCACCTGCCCGTCCTGTATGAGCGAGCGGGCCTTTTCCGCAATCTTGATTTTGCTCTCCAGCGCATACACCTCCCGGTCGCGGTAGGCGTAGGGGTTGTGCGATGGAGGCAGTGCCCCACCGTGTACTTTGCGCAGCTGGCCGTTGTCGGCCAGCTCCTTGAGGTCCCTGCGGATGGTGTCCTCCGACACAGAAAGCTCTTCGCTCAGGCTGCTGGTGAGCACTTTCTGGCGGGCACTGAGGCGCTGCAGGATGTAGGCATGTCGTTCTTCCTTGAGCAAAACTTGCTTTTTTATGCTACTATCAAGTAAGATTGATGCAAATTTGCGCCAGTTATTGCGCATTTATGCGTTTTTATTCGTACAAATATGTAGTTTCCCGCAAAAACATGCAAGTTTTTCTTTGTTATTATTTTGTTAAGTTTGAATTTCATTACCCAAAACCCTGCACACTATGCATATATGCCACTTTATTGCCTTCTGCCTGTTGCTGCCATTTGCTGCATGGGCCCAAAACGTCTCCTACCCCTCCTATACCCTTTCTGAGCGGCAGCAGGCCCTGGAAAGCTGCGTGCTGCTCCAAGATGAGGGCGAGCACTTGCCCTTTAGGGACCTGAGCCTGCCCACTGCTTCCTACATTTGGGACCAGCAGTTGCAGCCTTTTCAGGATATGCTCGGGCAGTACATGCCCTGTGAGCGGCTTACCCACCTGAGCAGCGGCCGGCAGTACGGCCGGCTGGTGGTGGCCCTGCGCCTGGACGCCGCGCCCGCCATCGACTCCCTGGCCTGGCTGGGCATGCAGGCGGTGCTGCAGCAGGCAGCGCAGCCCGTGCTGGTGGTTTTTGGCCAGCAAGGCGCCAGCCTGGCCGCCCTGAAGGGCATTGCGCAAGTACCGGCCCTGCTGTACGTGGCGGGTTATGATTCTCTGCAGCAAGAAGTGGTGGCCCAGATGCTGTTTGGGGCCGAAGCCATAAAGGGCAGGCTCAGGCAGGAGCTGCCGCCCTTTGTCGCCGGCAGTGGCCTCAGCCGGGAAGGCGGGCTGCGCATGAGCTATACCGTTCCCGAAGCGGTGGGCTGGAATGGGGAAAGGCTGCGCCGCCGGCTGGATTCCATCGTAGCGGCTGCCATCGCAGCCCAAGCCTTTCCCGGATGCCAGTTGCTGGTGGCCAAAGACGGCAAGGTGGTACACCATCAGGCCTACGGCTACCACACCTACCAGCAGCAGCAGGCCGTACAGCTAAGCGACCTGTACGACCTGGCTTCCATTACCAAGGTTTCCGCGCCTTTGCCTGCCCTGATGAAATTACTGGATGAGGGCAAATTTGAGCTGGACGTACCCCTGGCCCGCTACTGGCCCGACTGGCAGAGGCGAAAAGATAAGCGCGAGCTTCGGGTGCGCGACATCCTGGCCCACCAGGCCCGTCTCATGCCGTACATCGTGTACTGGCGCAATACCCTCAACAAAAAAGGCCGGTTTAAGCGGCGCACCTTTTTGTCGGTCAACTCAGGCAGCTACCAGGTGCCGGTGTCGCCTGACTTGTACCTACATCAGGCCTACCAGCGGAAGATTTACAAAGCCATTCGCAAATCGTCCCTCAATCCGGAACCCGGCTATGTGTATTCGGGCCTGGCCTTTTTGATTTTTCCCCGCATTGTAGAGCAGCTCAGCGGGCAGGCTTTTGAAGCCTATGTACAAAATGAGTTTTACCGCCCCCTTGGAGCAGACAATCTGGGATACAATCCCTGGAAGCGCTTTCCCCTGAGCCGGCTGGTACCCACTGAAAAGGATACCTTCTTTCGCAAACGGCTGGTGCAGGGCTGGGTGCACGACGAGGCTGCCGCCATGTTTGGGGGCGTGTCGGGCAATGCAGGTCTGTTCAGCAATGCCAACGACCTGGCCAAGCTCTTTGCCATGTACATGAACATGGGACAGTACGGCGGGCGGCGCTATGTGCGCGAAGTCAGCATGCGGGTCTTTTCCCGCTACCAGTTTCCCGAACGCGGCAACCGCCGCGGCCTGGGCTTCGACAAGCCCGCCCTTACTGAAGCTGAAAGGGCCAACGGCTACGTCTCTCCCCTTGCCTCTGCATGCAGCTTCGGCCACTCAGGTTTCACCGGCACCCTGGCCTGGGCCGACCCCAAACATCAACTGCTGTTTATTTTGCTCTCCAACCGGGTATATCCCACCCGCGAAAACCGCAAGCTCTACAGCCTCAGCATACGCCCGGCCCTGCACAGTGTGCTCTACGACGAAATCCGCCTGGCAAAAGAGGAATGAGGGGACAGGTGGCAGGAGGCAGGTCGGAGCGCAGCGGAGACTCCTTTAAGGAGATGCAGGTGGCAATCCCTGGTTAAGCTTGACCGTTTTGGTAAAAAAACGTGAGTTCGGGATAGTCTGAGGCATTTTTCTAATAAGCATAGTATTTCCGTGTTTACAGAAGTCAGAAGCCTCTTACTAACTT
>RFHT01000181.1 GCA_003696835.1 Bacteroidota bacterium | reverse complement strand
CCCGAGCGCCCCTTTTTGCGGTCCTTGAGGTGGCGGGCCAGGATCTTGCGGTTTTCTTTGCTGATGAGGGCCGAAATGTGCATTTGCCCGATGATGTCGCGCCTGCGGTAGCCAATAATCTGGCAAAAAGACTGGTTGGCCATCGTTATGGTACCTTTGGCATCCATTTGCAATACGCCATCATTCAGCTTTTCGATGATGCGCCGGTAATAGACCCCTTTCCGGCTCAGTTCTCTTTGCTGCTCAATATGATCCCCCACCAGCACGTACATGAAGCTGTTGGCCAGCAACAGCCCGATGAGAAAATGGTAGGCCTGCTCTCCGGGACCGGCTGTTGTCACGAGGGTATATAGGGCCCCCAGGGTATTAAGTCCCAAAAAGAGAATCAGGTTGCGCTTGTTTTCCAGGTACCAGGGAAACAACAAAATGAGCAGCAAATAGGCCGTCTTGAAGGTGGGGGCAAACTTCAGGCTGTGCAGGCTCATCAGCAGGTAAATACCCAGCAGGCTCCCCAGGAAGAGGATGGCAACATACACGTACCTGCGGCTCATAAAACTGAAGAGTGAGCAGCAAAAAACCAAAAGTGAACAACTGATGACGGCGTAGGCCAGCACCTGCTGCAGTAGCGAAATGCGCTGAGGCAGGGGATGCATCATCTGGATGAGGGGCATCATCAGGGCCATGCTCAGCAGGACCAGCCTGTCGGTATCCAGTCTGAAAAAAACAAATGGACTGAGCGTAGATGAAAAACGCTTGAACATCTATGGATAATTGTGCGGTAAACTGTGTGCTGCCAGCACATCAGACGCGAATTATCCGGAATGGAAGAGCATGTTTATAGAACGCCCAAATGGCTAAAAAAGTTCATGGGCCATGACAAACAGCCGCAAAGAGGAGAACAGAAGCAGGAGGGACAGGCTATTGGGTATTCCTAATGGTTTCCTGGCTGGGAAAGGCCAACACAGCTATGCCGATTCCCGCATAAAAGAAGCCCAGCCATGCCTGCCAGTTGGCGTTCTGGCGGGCACTGTTTTTCAGCACCACCTCATAACCGTTTATTTTGGTTTTCACGGTTTCGGGCGCCCGGCGGGCAAAACCGCCTATGGCTACAGCCAGGCCGCAAAACAATAATATAAATCCAAGTGCCTGCTTTAAGGTCATGTTATTCCTGTTGAATTGGTGATGGGTTAAAAACACCGGCAAATTAATAATCTTCTGCCAGATGAAAAAAATGAAGCTGCATTTTTATAAACTTATTTTTGCAAATCAAGCCGTTAATCTTACAATTCAATCTGATGCGCTGCTGTTTTATTTGATTATAATCATTAATTTTACCCATTATACAAACGAATGAACCCACATACCAGCGCACACCACAACGAATGAGCAGCAGTAGAACCACGTACCACTCAAAGCGGCCTCTTCTCCTTGCCAATACCGCCAAGAGTCCCCAGTCGTAGTATTTTACGGAAAATAAACGATAGATTTCTTACATAAATTCATTGCCTAATAACCTATTTTACACAAAACAAAAACGCATGAAACATTCGGCTGTAAATCCCAATCCTCTCAATTGTACTTTACCGGGCTTTTTCTTCCGGCTGTTCTGCCGGGCCAAGCTGAAAGAGATGAGTTTGATCTGCTTGTTGGCAGGTATGTGTACCTTCCACGCGAGTGCCCAAAATATTATTTACGTGAATGCGGCCAATACCAGTGGCAGCCAGGACGGTACCAGCTGGGCTACGGCCTTCAGCAACCTGCAGCAGGGCCTGCGGGCAGCGCTGAATGCCGTGGGGCCCGACGAAGTGTGGGTGGCAGCAGGTACTTATACCCCCGACACCTGTGTAAGCGGCTGTACCGACTCCATCGTGCGGGGAGCTACCTTTCTGCTACGGAATGAAACCGCCCTGCTGGGAGGCTTTACGGGCACCGAAACCCAAAAGACACAACGAAACCCCTGGACCAACCCCACCATCCTCAGCGGTGACCTCATGGGCAACGACAACCCAGCCGAACTCACCAAAGATGCTCCTTCGCGCAGCGATAATGTGAACCACGTGGTAACGGGCGACCTGGCCGACAGCACCGCTGTGCTGGACGGCTTTATCGTTACCGGTGGCAATGCCCGTACCGACATACTAAACACCCAGTCGGGAGGAGGTATGATCAACAATGCGGGCAGCCCCACCATCCGCAACTGTATTTTTGAGTACAACACGGCTACGGCCGCCGGGGCCATGGACTGCAGCAACGGCGGCAGCCCGGTGGTAGCCAACTGCATTTTTCGCCACAATGTAGCCAGCGACCTGGGCGGAGCCATTTCGGTATTCCAAACCGGCACGCCCTACTTCATCAACTGCCTGTTTTACGACAACAGCGCAGGCGAAACCGGAGGCGCCTCCTACAGTGGCGACAATGGCACCGGTGCCACCACCATCGTACACTTTTACAACTGTACCTTTGTTAACAACAGCTCGGTGGACCTGGGGCCCGCCCACGCAGGCCAGCTCAACTCCACGGCCAAATTCATGAACTGCATCCTGTGGGACAACAAGCGCGCAGGCGCTTTTAGCCCACAGATCAAGCTCAGCGACTCGGCCACGGTGGAAGTAACCTACAGCATTGTGCAGGTGCAGGATACAGTTCCCTTTTCCGGCACGGGCAACCTCATGGACGACCCCGACTTTTTCGATGCCCCCAACCAGGACTTTCGCATCAATGCCAGCTCCCCGGCTGTGGATGCAGGTGGCAGTGTGCCCCTGGACCTGGCCGACCTGGACGAAGACTCGCTGCGCAGCGAGCCCCTGCCCTTTGACCTGGCAGGCAATATGCGCGTGCAAATGGTGGACGGCGGCGGCATAGACATAGGTGCCTATGAAAGTGATGGGGTGCTGGACGGGCTCTTTGGCCACCGCCCAGCCAACGGCCTGAGCCTTTCTCTGCTGCCCAATCCCGTTAGCGATGGCAGGCTGGAAGTGCAGGTATCAGGTATCATCGGGCCTGAGGTAGAAATATCGGTGTGGAGCCTGAATGGCCAGCAGTTGATGCGTACACACGGGCGGGCCTCTCAGGGAGAGCTGTACCAGCAGCTGCAGCTACCGGCCATGAGCAAAGGCCTGTACTTGCTGCGGGTGAGCACGCCCGCCCAGCAGGCTGTTCAGAAGTTTGTACGCAGATAAGGTTCATGAAATATTTCGCGCTATTGGGCTTGCTCTTGCTCCCTTTT
>RFHT01000180.1 GCA_003696835.1 Bacteroidota bacterium | reverse complement strand
CCTCCTCTGCCAGCCAATTGCCCCAATTGCCCTTGTGGGTGGGCTGTGTCAGGGCCTCCTCCAGCATCTTCAAAAAGCGGCTGCGGGGGATATTGCGGGCGCCAAAGCGCTGCAGGTGGGCTGTATATACCTGGCAGTCTATCCATTCGAAGCCCTTTGTGGCCAGTTGCTGCAGCAGCCAGATAAAGCCCGCTTTGGAGGCATTGCTCACCCGCG
Organism: Bacteroidota bacterium; assembly: GCA_003696835.1. Classification (GTDB taxonomy): domain Bacteria; phylum Bacteroidota; class Bacteroidia; order J057; family J057; genus J057. The sequence goes on along the minus strand of RFHT01000180.1, from coordinate 10,599 downwards.
TAAACATGGATTCACCAAAAAAAGTATTGCCCAGAGAAACCCCATACAGCCCCCCTGCCAGCTGCCCCTGCTGCCACACCTCCACCGAATGGGCATAGCCCATTCGATGCAGCTGTATATAGGCCTGCTGCATCTCCTGCGTAATCCAGGTACCTCCCTGCCCCCTGCGTTTTGCCGTTTTGCAGTTTTGTATCACCCCCTGAAAGTCGGCATCGGCCGTGAAGTGAAATTTGCCGCTGCGCATCACCTGCTTCATGCTTTTGGAAATTTTCAGTTCCTCCAGCATGAGCACAAAGCGGGGATCGGGGCTCCACCACACAATGGGCTCGCCGGGGGAATACCAGGGAAAAATGCCCTGCTGGTAGGCCAGCAGCAGCCGCTCGGGCCGCAGGTCGCCGCCTATGGCCAAAATGCCCTCCGGAGCAGCCCAGTCCGGGGGCGGAAAAATCAGTTCATCAGAAAGGGCGTAAATGGGCATGTGCCGGTGCTTTGAGTTTACGGCACACAAGATACGAAATGTTTGAGGCTGGTGCCATCCTCAGGGGTCCATGGCACAGCGGCACCCCAGTACGGGCGTAGCAGTTTTGGGGGCAGGCGCAGGCGGTAAGTAGGCCGCAGGTACCATTTTTCCACTTCAAAGGACCCGCCTCTGAGCACGCGGTATCCCTCCTGGTCGGGGCCGCTGGGGTTGTATGCTGGGCTGTGGCGGTAATAATGCCGGTCATACACGTCGTACACCCACTCCCAGAGGTTGCCGCTCATGTCGTACAGGCCCAGGGCATTGGGGGCTTTTTGGCCCACCTGCTGGGGGCGCCCCCTGGCATTTCCCTCATACCAGCCCACCTCCTGTACCTTGTTGCTGCCACTGTACAGCCAGTCTTCTTCGTAGCGGCCTCCCCTTGCGGCGTATTCCCACTCGGCCTCTGTAGGCAGGCGGCCGCCCAGCCAGTGGCAATATGCTCTTGCGCCATACCAGCTGAGCGCCCTTGCCGGGTGGCGCTCATAGCCCTTTTGCGGGCGGTAGCGGCCATTGACCAGCCGTATGCGGCTCTCCCTGAGGTTGATCCAGCTAATGCCCTGCTGCTGGTGGGTTCCCATGGCATTGAGGAAGTCGCAATACTGCTCGTTGGTGGTTTCGTAGCGGCTGAGGTAAAAATCGTTCAGCCGCACCCAGTGCTCCGGCTGCTCATTGCCCTTGCCACGGCGGCTGCCCATGCGAAAGCGCCCGCCTGTTACTTTCACCATTTCCGGCCCGGCAATTGAAGGCTGCTGCTTCCCCTGCAGGGGCAGGGCACTGCCCTCCTCCGCAATGGCGCGCACCACAAAGGATATGTGCTCGCCTTCGAGCTGGTCCACGTCGCGCAGCACATCCCATACGATCACTTTTTGCTCGCCAGCCTCTACCCCCGGCCCCACATCCCCGCTCACACTGTTGAGCCGCAGGCCCTGCTGCTCGTATTCGCTGCTGAGATAGGCTTCCACGGTAAAGCTCGCCCCTCCGGGTGCGTGCAGCAGGTCGTAGGTGATGATGATCTTATTGCCCTGCTGCTGGGCCTGTACATTGGTCACCTCCTGCCCGAGGACCGGCCCCAGTCCTTGCAGGAGCAGCATCAGCGGTAGGATCCACCATTTCATAAGCACTTCATTTTTTTGAATTGAATTACCTGCTTGCATGCAACTTTTTTTGAGAGCCTGCTGTCATTAGATTAGCAAACTGTAGTGCGTACAGTAGTATAACGTTTCGGACAAATGCTACCCTTATCTCCTGAGGCATTTTTGTGCAGAAACATACCTGAATTATCCTTTAATAACAGGCCAATATGAAAAAGATCGCTTTACTATTTCTGTGTTTCAGTTGCAGCATGCTCTTTGCCCAGCGCGTTGAGAACGTTCACGCCAAACAAGCAGGCGACCGCATTTACATTTACTACGACCTCATCTCTTCTCCCGACTATGAAAACTTTGATGTGGCCATACTTGCCTCTGTAAACGACGGCAGCCGTATCAAGTTGCGCGAGGTTTCGGGCGAAGTGGGCCAGCATATACGCCCCGGCACCAACAAGCGCGTTGTATGGGATGTGATGGAAGAGGTGAGCGATATCCGCTCGGTGCGTTTTTATGTGCAGGCCATTCCCCATGAGACAAGCCGCCCACGCGTATCGGTTCATTACGACCGATTTGACTGGCCCGAACCCGACCGCTACCACACCGAAATACGCTGCGACGACAAACCCGCCGCCCGGCCGGTGCGCCCCACACGGGCCGCCCCTCCCGCTAAGCCGGCCCCCAGGCCCGAACCCCGGCCTGCACCTGCTGCTCCCAAAAAGAAAAAACGCAAATCCAGAGGCCTGTTTGTGGCCTACAACCTCAGTAAAGATATGCCCTACGGCGGCCGCATAGGCCGGCTTGCGGGTATAGGCAGCTATATGGCTGTGCGGGTGGGTAATGGCGCACCCGGTGAAGATGACCCCTTCAGCACGGGCTCTTTTATGGTAGGACCCACCCTGCGCCTGATCAAAACCCGCGCAGTAAAAATATATGCCTACGGCGGCCTGGGTATAGGGCGCTGGTACGTGGACAATGAAGACCATGGCGGGCATTTTAGTCCTACGCCCTTCCCGGGTTCCAGACCCACCTCACGCCCCGACCAGGGCGCTTTTGCCACCGGCCTGGAGTACGAGTGGGGAGGCATTCTCACCCTGGGCAGGCTCACCTTCACGGGTGGGGTAGCCACCCTGCGCGATTACGAATCGGTAACTACTTTGGGTATTGGGTTTACCTTTGGTAAGTATTAGGGGGGCAGGATGCAGGGGGGCAGGATGCAGGTCACAGGATATCCTGCATCCTGCATCTTGAATCCTGCATCTTGCATCCTGAATCCTGCATCTTGCATCCTGCATCCTGCATCTTGCATCCTGCATCTTGCATCCTGCATCCTGCATCCTGCATCCTGCATCCTGCCAGCTATGGGCTCAGGCGCAGCGGGGCAGTGCATTGAACCACCTGCGGCTTACGGTGGGTTTCCTGCCAAACCAGCGGATCATGGTCTTGGGGTCTATCACCAGGCTGGAAATATGGATTTGCCTGCCTCCTTTCAAATGCAGGCTGAGGTAGTCCAGTTGGTAGGGGAAGGCCATAGAAAGGTGTACTTCCACTTTTTCTACCTGGTTTTTGTGAAACAGCAGGTTGTGGCGTTTGCCAGTGTATTTGACCAGCTCGTTTTTCTTATCCAGTTCCAGCTCGGTGTCTTTGTCCTGCTCGTAGTACATGGAGTAGTAATACAGGCCCGGAATGTAAAAAGGAGCCATCAACAGCTGCATCCAGAAACAAACCCGCACCATGGTTTTGTCTTCATAAACCAACCAAAAGAAGAAGGCCAGCAACACCAGCACCCCCAGGATAGCCGTCATGAGATAAAAAGGCAGGGTAAACCTTCCCTGGCTCTGGGAATCCATTCGAAAACACTCTACGTGGGGTTCAAGCTCTACGACCGTTTTTTTGTAAGGCTTTTTCCTGGCTGAGGTAAGTTTCGTGAGTATTTCAAGCATCTTATTTTCAACTAATTGTACATACAGCAAACATAACCTGCCCCAATAATTTATGCTGATTCAAAACCACCCAAAGCTTACACAAATTAACTTTTACCCAACTGTTGACCCACTTGCTTTTTTGCCAACGTTAGGAAGTTGCAAAACCCAAAGACATGAGGCGATGGTGGAATGAAAAATGTGAAGGACCGGCAGTAATTACCTAAGCTAAAACTGTGCCTTAACGCATTTTGTTTGCTCAAATAAAGTAGCCCTGTCAGCTAATGATTTTCTCCGATGTGTAAGATTTTTTTCGTTTTCCGGTAAACAGAAAGATAAGATTTTCCCGCATCTCCGGCCAAAGAGCGGCACCGTCTGGGATGTAATGCCGGTATTCTTGTGATAATTAGTAAATTCTAATTTATCTTTGTGCCATACCTATAGGTATTTGGCCTTATTTAGCAGCAATTGATGAAGTTTTTTCAAGGCAAGGTGCTTAACGGACTGTACAGCTTGTACGTGCTGGTGAGTTTTTTCACCACGCTTACCCTGAGTTTCTTTGTCTATTGCCTGCTGGCCTGGCTACCCGAGCGCTCCCGCCTGATGGCCATCTACCGCTACAATCATCTCTGGTTCAATATCTGGGGAAAATTTACGGGCATTGTGATGGAAACCCGGGGTCAGCACCTGCTCGATCCCAACCAAACTTATGTATTTGTAGGCAATCACTGCAACATGCTCGACATCATCATTGTGGGATCGAGGATTTTGCACCCCTTCAAACCCCTCATCAAAAAGGAGCTGCTGTACGTGCCCGTGATGGGCATCATGCTGAGCATGATTTCGGTGGTGGTGGACCGCTCCAGCAAGCAAAGCAGGGCCATGAGCTACCAGCGCATGCTGCAAACCCTCAACCGCGGCATTTCGGTGCTTATCTTCCCCGAAGGCACTCGCAACCGCACCGAAAATCCCCTCAAACCTTTTTACGACGGCGCTTTTAAACTGGCCATTGAAGCCCAGGTGCCCATCATGCCAGGCCTGCTGCTCAATGTGCGCCGCATGCAGCCGGTATCCAGTTTTCGTTTTTATCCGGGGAAAATAATTTTTGAATACCTGCCCCCCATTCCCACCGAAGGCCTCACACAGGCCGACCTGCCCATTCTCAAAAAGAAGGTTTTTGAACAAATGGAAAGGCGGATTCTGGCTGAAGACAGCGCCTTTGCATCCCCCTCTGCCGCTGAAGTGATTAAGTAATTTACCTAGGCATATTTACCTATACATATAGGCGTATTTACCTAATTAGCAATTTCGGTAATTTCTGTCTGCCGCCTGAAGCCACATTTGCTGATCTTTGAAGCATTCAAACTTACAAACAAAGCACAAACTCAACTTACTATGCCTGTAAACCCGTACCCTTCTGTGGTTTCAGCTATTTGTGGTCTCCGGTCAAAAGGTTATTTGATGGATTTCAAGGTAGAATCCAGCAAGCTTTACTGCCTTCAGACCCGCGAGCACATTCCCCAGAGTCAAATTTCCATAGATGAATACCATTTTTTCGATGGCGCTGAAGCACCCAACGACATGCAGCTGGTTATGGCCGTAAACTGCGACAACGGACTTCGTGGCATACTGCGGTCCACCTATTCCGGCTGCCATCATCTTTTTATACAGACTTTACCCGAGTGTTGAACATGCCCAAGCTTTCCGCAAACAAGGGCGGCCTTTCAGGCCGCTTTTTTATTTGGGGGGAATGTCATTATTTTGGGCCATGAAACTACCCAGGCCCGTTACCCTTGCCGAGCTGGCCCGGCTGCTGCAGTGCAGCTACGCTGGCCCCGAAGGTCATTTGGTGCATGGCATCAACGAGATTCACCGCGTAGAGCCGGGCGATCTCACCTTTGTGGATGTAGAGAAATACTTTGCCAAGGCCCTCAACAGTGCAGCTACCACCATCCTGCTCAACAAAGCCATTGATCCCCCGCCGGGTAAAGGGCTGCTCATTTCGGAGGACCCCTTTCGCGACTTCAACCGCCTCACGGAGCATTTTCAGCCCACGGCCGGGCTGCACACCCATGCGACGCCCGCCCTGGGCAGAGACGTGCGCCTGGGCCAGTATGTGGTAACGGGTGAAGGAGTGGAAATTGGTGAAGGAACGGAAATTGGCCACCACGTGAGCATAGGCTCACAGGTGCGCATAGGCGCCCACTGCCGCATACACCCGCATGTGACCATAGGCGACCACGTGAGCATAGGAGACCACTGCTGCATCAATGCAGGTACGGTCATTGGAGGAGAGGCCTTTTACTTCAAGGCCAGGCCCTACGGCCGGGACAAGATGCTCACCAAAGGGCGCGTCATCATTGGCCGACATGTGGATATAGGCGCCAATTGTACCATCGACCGGGGCGTGACGGCCGATACCCGCATAGGCGACTGGACCAAGCTGGACAACCTCGTACAGGTAGGCCACGACACCGTCATTGGCAGCAAGTGTGTGATTGCCGCCCAGGTGGGCATAGCCGGTGCTGTAACCATAGAAGATGAAGTGGTGCTGTGGGGGCAGGTGGGTGTCAATAAGGCCCTGACCATTGGCAAAGGGGCCGTGCTCTATGGCAAAACCGGCGTAATGTCCTCCCTTGAAGGAGGCAAAACGTACCTGGGAATGATTGCCGCCGACTACCGCCAGAAGCTGCGCGAAGTAGCCGCCCTCAAACGCTTGCCCGATTTCATCCGCAAATTTCAGCAGCATTTTCCAAACTCCTGAGGGCTTCACATGTTATATTCAATGTGAAAAACAAAAGACATTACGGGCAGTATAGGCTTTATATATTGCACTATCTTCCGTATTTTTGCAAAAATTTTAACCAACATTATGGCAGAAGCAAAATTATCACCTTACATTCCTTACAAAGTAAAAGACATTTCCCTTGCAGACTGGGGCAGAAAAGAAATTGAGCTGGCAGAAGCTGAAATGCCAGGACTCATGGCCCTGCGCGAAGAATACGGCAAAAGTAAACCCCTGGCTGGAGCCCGCATTGCCGGCTGCCTGCACATGACCATACAAACTGCTGTGCTCATCGAAACGCTGGTAGAACTGGGAGCGGACGTAACTTGGTCCTCCTGTAATATCTTCTCTACCCAGGATCATGCTGCTGCTGCCATTGCGGCCAGGGGCATACCCGTATATGCCTGGAAAGGCATGACCGAAGAAGAGTTTGACTGGTGCATTGAGCAAACGCTCTTCTTTGGAGAAGACCGCAAACCCCTCAACATGATACTGGACGACGGAGGAGACCTCACCAACATGGTGCTGGACCGCTACCCCGAGCTGGTAAAAGACATACGGGGCCTGAGTGAAGAAACCACCACCGGGGTGCACCGCCTCTACGAGCGCATGCGCAATGGCACCCTGCCCATTCCGGCCATTAACGTAAATGACTCCGTTACCAAGTCCAAATTCGACAACAAGTACGGCTGCCGCGAATCCCTGGTGGATGCCATACGACGGGCTACCGATGTGATGATTGCCGGTAAAGTGGCAGTGGTGGCCGGTTATGGCGATGTGGGCAAAGGCTCGGTGGCCTCCCTGCGCGGAGCCGGTGCACGGGTGATTGTAACCGAAATTGACCCTATATGTGCCCTGCAGGCCGCCATGGACGGCTTTGAAGTCAAGAAAATGATAGATGCCGTGCCCGAAGCCGACATCATCGTTACGGCCACCGGAAACAAGGACATCATTTCGGAGCCCCACTTCCGCCTGATGAAGGATAAAGCCATCGTGTGCAACATCGGCCACTTCGACAATGAAATTGACATGGCCTGGCTCAACACGCATTACGGGCATACGCGCATCAACATCAAACCCCAGGTGGACCTCTACAACATTGACGGCAAAGACGTGATCGTGCTGGCCGAAGGCCGCCTGGTCAACCTGGGCTGTGCCACAGGCCATCCCTCTTTTGTGATGTCCAATTCATTCACCAACCAGGTGCTGGCCCAGATTGAACTCTGGAATCATGCCGACAAGTACAAAAATGAGGTTTATACCCTGCCCAAACACCTGGACGAAAAAGTGGCTCGCCTGCACCTGGCCAAAATAGGCGTTGAGCTGGACGAGCTCACCCCCGAGCAGGCCGAGTACATTGGCGTCAAACCCGAAGGGCCCTTCAAACCCGAGTACTACCGGTACTAATAGCTGCCGGCCAGTTGAGACAGATCGGGGAGTTCGGTGTGGTGGGTGCCACAGGAACTCCCCGCTTATTTTTGAGCTTGTCCTGCCACGGCAGGCTGGGCAGTACGGGCAGCATAGTTTTCCCAATATGCTTGCCCTGGTAATTGGTCAATTAGGAAAAAACAATTACTTTCGCTGCTTTATTTGCGGCCTCTGTAAAAGGGGTACGACAAATTCATTTTCCCACAAAGCAATATAACAGATCTTCACCATGCCCAAGATACACTATACCATGACGGATGAGGCGCCAGCCCTGGCCACTTATTCCTTTCTGCCCATTCTTCAGGCTTTTACAGCTCCCTGTGGCGTAGAAATAGAAACGCCGGATATTTCGCTTGCGGGCCGCATTCTGGCCAGGTTTCCCGAATACCTGAGCGAAAACCAGCGCATACCCGACGACCTGGCCATGCTGGGCAAACTGGTAAAAACCCCCGAGGCCAACATCATCAAATTGCCCAACATCAGTGCTTCCATTCCCCAGCTCACGGCTGCCATTAAAGAACTGCAGGACAAGGGCTACGCCCTGCCCGACTATCCCGAGGAGCCAAAAAACGAAGAAGAGCGCAAAATCAAAGCCATTTACGATACCATCAAGGGCAGTGCGGTAAACCCCGTGCTGCGTGAAGGGAACTCCGACCGCCGCGCCCCCAAGGCTGTTAAGCGCTACGCCCAAAAAAACCCCCACTCCATGGGGCCCTGGTCTTCCCAGAGCAAAAGCCATGTGTCCACCATGGGCAAAGGTGATTTCCGCGCAAACGAAAAATCGGTAAGCCTGGAAGAAGCTACCACTGTGCGCATAGAGTTTGTGGGAGATGACGGTAAGGTAGAAGTACTGAAGGACCAGCTGGAATTGCTGGCCGGGGAGGTGATAGATGGCACCTTCATGAGCAAGCGCGAGCTGGTGCAGTTTCTGGACCAACAGGTACAGGATGCCAATGCCAAAGGGGTGCTGTTTTCCCTGCACCTCAAAGCCACCATGATGAAAGTTTCGGACCCCATCATTTTCGGGCATGGGGTGAAGACCTATTTCCGGCCGGTATTTGAAAAATATGCCGGACTGTTTGAGAAACTGGGCATCAATGCCAACAACGGCATGGGCGACCTGCTCAAGAGAATCCAGCAACTGCCCCAAGCCGAGCGTGCCGCTATAGAAGCCGACATACAGGCCTGCTACCGGCGCGGACCGGCTCTGGCCATGGTCAATTCCGACAAAGGCATTACCAACCTGCACGTACCCAGTGATGTAATCATCGACGCCTCTATGCCGGCCATGATCCGCAATTCGGGCCAGATGTGGAATGCCGAAGGTAAACCCCAGGACACCAAAGCGGTAATTCCCGACAGCAGCTATGCCGCACTCTACGCCGAAACCATAGAATTTTGCAAGAAACACGGCGCCTTTGACCCCCGCACTATGGGCAGCGTGTCCAATGTGGGACTCATGGCCCAAAAAGCGGAGGAGTACGGCTCACACGACAAGACTTTTGAAATCAAAGCCAATGGAAAGGTGCGCATCGTAGATGCGGCAGGCAAGGTACTGATGGAGCATGCCGTTGAGGCCGGCGACATCTGGCGCGCCTGCCAAACCAAGGACCTGCCCATACAGGACTGGATCAAGCTGGCCGTAAAACGGGCACGCGCCACAGGCAACCCAGCCGTATTCTGGCTGGACGAAAGCCGTGCACATGATGCTGAGCTCATTAAAAAGGTTAAACAATACCTGCCCCAGCACGATACTTCCGGCCTGGAGATTCACATCATGGCCCCGCTGGAAGCCACCCGCTTCACCCTGGAGCGCACCAAAGCAGGCCTGGACACCATTTCGGTAACGGGCAATGTACTGCGCGACTACCTCACCGACCTCTTTCCCATACTGGAGCTGGGCACCAGCGCCAAAATGCTGTCCATCGTACCCCTCATGGCAGGCGGCGGCTTGTTTGAAACCGGCGCCGGCGGCTCTGCACCCAAGCACGTGCAGCAGTTTCTGAGTGAAAACCACCTGCGCTGGGATTCCCTGGGCGAGTTTCTGGCCCTCACGGTATCGCTGGAGCATCTGAGTGAACATAGCGGCAATGCCAGGGCCAAATTGCTTGCTGCTGCCCTGGACCAGGCCATAGAAACGCTGCTGGATAACAAAAAGTCTCCTTCGCGCAAGGTGCACGAGCTCGACAACCGCGGCAGCCACTTCTACCTGGCCATGTACTGGGCCCAGGCCCTGGCCAGCCAGAATGAAGACGCAGAGCTGAAAGCCCTGTTTGAACCCATTGCCCGGGAACTGGCTGAGCATGAGCAGAAAATTGTGGAGGAAATGAATGCCGTGCAGGGCCAGCCCATGGACATAGGCGGTTATTACAAGCCCGACCCGGAACTCACTTCCAAAGCCATGCGCCCCAGCGCCACCTTTAATGCCATTCTGGCTCGTCTGGGCGTAGGGGTGTAGCGGTGTTGCTGGCCATGTCGCTGCACTTGATTTGAATTCATTCAAATCGAAATAATCTTGCCGGGCCGCTAAGACAGCGGCTACGCCCAACAGCATGTGCTGTGGGGTACTAAGCGAGGGGATGGCCTGGGAGCCATCGCCTCGCTTTGGCATTCCGGCGCAGCCGGACGCCCTGCCTGGGGTTACAACTATTTCCACCCCAGTTGCAAACTGCTGCGGGCTGTTCAGAGCCTTCGCTTCACGGCAGACAGGAGACCTTTCGGCGCACAGGGCCAACGCGCAGCCCAACCTCAAGGTGACATCTAAACGATGTTTTAAACGATGTTTTAGAAGTGTATGGTACAACAGCGGCCCCCAACAGCATAAGCTGTCATGCTGAGGTTGGGCCGTGCGTGGGGCTT
>RFHT01000179.1 GCA_003696835.1 Bacteroidota bacterium | reverse complement strand
GTTACAAGCCGGTTTTCATGGTTTAAATTATAAGATAATTCTATGAATGAATATTATCAATTCAATATTTATATATCGAATAATATTACGGAAGGAATGGGCTTGTTAGAAAAGCAGACATATATGGCAACCGGCAACCAACAACCGGCAACCGGCAACCAGCAACCGGCAACCAGCAACCAGCAACCAGCAACCAGCAACCGGCAACCAGCAACCGGCAATCGGCAACCAGCAACCAGCAACCGGCAACCAGCAACCGGCAACCAGCAACCGGCAACCAGCCCAAATATAAAGCAGTGTAGCAAAAAGGCTCAGAAAAGCTTAATCCACCTCCCCGTTGAAATAGACTTTGTAGTAGTACATGCCCCGCTGCTCGTCAAAGCCTCTTTCTATATAGGCACCTGCCTCATCGGCAAATTTGGGATTAAAGCGGATTTCGATCTGGGTATCCAGCTTGATCTGGCTGGGAAACTCTTTGCGTTTATTGCGCACAGCATATTTGGAAATGGCAAAGCCCTCGTCGGTTTGCAATCCCTGCTCAGCTTCGTAGGACTGGCGGTACTCGTCAAAGAGGGGGAGGTATTTAGGGGCTTCTATCACTTGCTGTTTGAAGTCGTCGGCGTCATATACCTCATTCTTGCTGAAATAGTTCAGCGCTTTATTCATCAGTACCAGTTGCTCCTTTTTGTCGGCTTCTTTGGCAATCACCTCTTCGCAAAAATCTTTGGCCATGTCCAGGTACACCTCAGTATGGTAGCTGTTGTCCTGTATGCGCAAAATGTGCAGAAAGTCGTCTCGCCAGTAAGCGGTTTCCTCGCTGTTGCGGTCCACCATCAGTACACTGTAGCCATCGTCGGCAAAGGAGTTGAACACCATGCAGCCTTTGTCGAGCTTTTTGATGTTGACGCCCTGGCGAAGATGTAAGCTGACGGAATCTTCCTCTTCCTGAAACTGCAGAAAGGTATCCTTATTTTCCGACTTAAATATGCCGATGGCATTCATCATCACCCCCTCTATCTGGCAGCCGTCGAATAAGGCCACGCACAGCTCGCCGCTTTTGATCTGAGGATGGGAAGACTGGGCATAGAGGTGGTTAAGGATATTGACCGACTGCGGCAGCAGTTCGCTGGTGCCTATGGATTCGAAAATCTGCTTGCAGTAGGTATAGACTTCATTTAGTGCCAGATCGGCCTCATGGGTAAACTTGTAGAAGGAATCGGTGCGGAAGGCTTTGAGAAAGTAGTCGAGCAATACGCCCTCCATGATTTCATCAAACTCATAAAGCTGGGCCGAAGCGATCACGCCTTCGTTTTTTGCTTTATTTCCCACTTTGTGTACAGCAAGTGCTTTGAGGCGTGCTTCAGAAAAGTCAATGGTTCGCATAGAATGATTTGGTATTGAGTACAGGAGAGCAAAAATAAAGGAGGAATGTCAATATTTCCTCCTGTTTATTAAAATTGTGAGTGGGTCAGCTTTGCCTGCGAAGCAATTTGGGAAATAGTTTCACTTCATTACCATGCAGGAAGTTGAGCATTAGGTCTCTGTGCGAAATAAAAAGCAGGAGAAATAATACGATGCTGAAGACCACTACAGGTATGAGCATATCCCCATAGAGATGGCGGGTGCAAAACACAAAAATGGGCAGGGCAAAACCGCCGGCAATATGCCCGAGGTTGGGGTAATGCGAAAAGAGGTAAATGAGCAGGGCAATGCCCACAGAAATGGCCGCAGCCAGAGGATCAAATGCCAAAAATACTCCCAGCGAACAGTGGTAGCCTTTACCTCCTCTAAAACCGGCAAATATGGGGAATATGTGGCCCATGATGGCAGCCAGCCCAAAAGAAAGGGTGAGAACGGGATACTCGTAGCTGGCGAAAATGCCGTATTGATTGTGTACCATCAGGGCTACCTTGGCTGCGAGCAGCCCTTTGAGGATGTCCAGTATGCGGGCGGCTATGCTGGGAGCAGAACCTATTACCTGCAACATATTGTTGTGGGTGGCTGTACCGTTGCCGTGCTCTCTGATGTCAATTCCGTAAAACAACTTGCCAATCCAAATGGCCGACGGAATGGATCCCAGTAAATAGGCTCCGAGTGTGCACAAAAATATTTGCAGAAAATCCATAAAGAGCTTTTTGGGTTGTATGCCTTCCTCCCCTCTACTCATTCTTCTCCTTCACGACTCCTACCCTGACAGACGATTTTTTTTACAAATAAGTAACAAAAATATAACAAAAATGAATCAAAGGCAATTATGTGGCCCGTTTCAGCCCCAGATAATGGAAGCCAAAGGCAAAGGCTAGTACGCACATACAGCCAATAAAGTTATACCACAAAAAGCCTATATCCCAGCTAAAGGTATCGGGCCCGAGCTGCGGCAGGGCAAACATGGCCACTACGATGGCCTCGGCCAGCAAAGCAGCTAGAAATGTAGCAGTGCCTCCCACCTGCTTAAAGAAAAAAGCCACTACAAAAATTCCCAGTATGGTTCCATAGAAGAGCGAACCAAGTATGTTGACGTATTCGATGAGGTTTTCAAAATTGCCGGCCAGCACGGCAAAAGCAATGGCCACCAGTCCCCAAAAAAAGGTGAGCAACTTCGACGCATGCAGGTAATGTGCAGGGCTGAAATGATCGCCCCGGAACCGCTTGTAAATGTCCACCACCGTGGTGCTGGCCAGGGCGTTGAGCTCCGCAGAGGTGGAGGACATGGCCGCAGCCAGAATGACGGCAATAAGCAGACCCACCAGCCCCCGGGGCAGGTGGGTGAGCACAAAGGTGAGAAACACCCGGTCCAGGTCATTGACATCTGCATGGGGGTTGTGTTGCTGAATGAGCGCAATGCCTTGCTGGCGCACGGCTTTTTTCTGCTGCTGCAGGGCCATCAGCTCCTCCTGATGCCGTGCCACGGCCTCAGTATCGCCTGCCTGCCGCGCCGCCACAAACTCGTGGGCTTTGGCTATGTTTTGGGCAGTCAGCTCCTGATAGCGTTGTTCGACAGCCTCATACTGGGGACCGTATTCACTTTGCAATACCGACTGAGCTTCCTGTTTGTTGAAAAACATGGGAGCAGCGTGAAACTGATAAAAGACAAACATCATGGCACCAATGAACAATATGCCAAATTGCATGGGCACCTTGAGCATGCCGTTGAACAACAGGCCAATGCGTATTTCGGCCACAGACTTCCCCCCCAGGTAGCGCTGTACCTGCGACTGATCGGTGCCAAAATAGGATAGCATCAGGAAGGTACCGGCCACCAGACCCGAAAGAATGTTGTAGCGGTCTTTGATAAAGCCTTCAAAACTGTCGGGCAGGGTAAGGGTATTGAGTTTGCCCATTTTTCCGGCCAGCCCCACGGCATCGCCAAAGGACACATCGGGCGGCAATTTCAGTATCATGATCACAGCCGCAATGATCATACCGCTGAGAATGACAGCCATTTGTTGCTGTTGGGTCTGGCTTACGGCCCGGGTGCCTCCCAGCACGGTATAGGTCATCACGGCCAGGCCGATGGCCACACAGGTCCAGGTGAGGTCCCAGCCCAGTATGGTGGAAAATATGATGGCAGGCGCCACAATGGTAATACCGGATGCCAGAGAACGGGAAATGAGAAACAAAATGGCTGCCAGGCTGCGTGTTTTCAGGTCAAACCTACCTTCCAGGTACTCATAAGCCGTATAGACATTCAGCCTGCGAAAAATGGGAATGGCTACCAGGCTGATGAGGACCATCGCAATGGGCACGCCAAAATAAAACTGCACGAACCGCATGCCATCATCAAAGGCCTGGCCCGGCGTGGAAAGAAAGGTGATGGCACTGGCCTGTGTGGCCATGATGGAAAGGCCGATGGTCCACCACTTCTGACTTTGGTTGGCCAGCAAATAGCCCCTGATGTTGGTAGCTCCCCTGCTCTTCCATATTCCATATATCACGATAAAAGCCGTGGTGCCCACCAGAATAATCCAGTCAATTGTACTCATCTGCTATAGAGTTCAGGAATAAATCTTGCTAAAAATATAAAACAGCACAATCAGCACGGCCAGTTCTGTCAGTACCAATATATAGAGCTGGCGCCAGGACTTCACAAAGGGAAAAATTTGCTTCAGTTCCTCTTGTTCTTCTTGGCTGGAAGTAGGTTCTTCTTTCATCTGTCTGGAGATTGGCCAATGGAAATAAGATTGGTAAACAGCCGGTAGGCTCCTGGCACTCCTGCGGGCAACTCCCGAAACCAGGAAAAGCCAGTGTATATGAAATAGCCTTTCCCCAACTGAGCAATGAGCAGGGCTCCGCGTTTGGGCGACTCACCGGGGTCATTGCATTCGGTAAGGGCTTCGTAGCGTTCATCCCATTCATTGGGGAAATACAGTCCGCGCTCCTGCACCCATCCCTCAAAATCAGCTTCGGTAATTTTGTTGGGGTAATTGAATACAGGGTGTTCGGGCCTGAGGATTTTTACAGGGGCTTCCTCCACTGCTACGCGGTCGCGCGAAATGCGCAGCGGATATGGCCCTGGCTGCTCAGTGCTGATGCTATAGGAGGTGTTGTATTGCACCAGATAAGTTCCCCCCTCTTTGACATACTCAAAAATTTCCTGCTGCAAATAGGGCATGCGTTGGTTAGTGTTATATACCCGTATGCCCGCAATGACAGCATCGTACTTGCGCAGGTTCTCACGGGTAATTTCTTCGTCGGAAAGCAGTTCCACCTGGTAGCCTACCTGCCGCAGGCAGGCAGGTATTTCATCACCTGATCCCATAATGTAGCCTATTCGCTCTCCGGCTTTTTTGAGGTTGATGCGCACCACCTTGGCCTCGGCGGGGTTAAATATTAGCTGGGTGGGAATGTGGTCATAAGCAATTTCTGTAAGGCTGTATGAACTGGTGGCCTGGCCATCGGAGAAGGTCACCCGCAGCTTTCCTTCGCTTTGGCCGGAAGATGGCTGCACCTGCACTTCATATTGCTTTTCATCTCCGGCCCTTTCAAAGGAAATGGGAATTTCCTTCGGGCTGGCCTGCCAGCCTTCGGGAAGCTCAATGTGCAGGCTTCCGCTCAGGTTGTGCTTATGCGCTTTTACCAGCAAATGGATATTTTGCGGCTCGTCGTTGGCAAATAAATAGACGTTTTCAGCTATGTTTGTCGTCAGCGCAGGAAGTACTACAAAAGGTCGATAGAGTTCTCCCATGGCCCGGTCCACATATTTGTGAATGACAGGCACTTCCACTTCCATGCTTACCGGCTGATTTTCCCCAAATTCGAATTCAAAACGGGCCTTCAGCGGAGGCGGGCTTTCAGGCTGCCCAATCAGCCGCTGGTCGGCAACCTCAAACATCCCCTTGGTTCCCGCTTTTTCCAGCCAGTAGGGCTGGCTCACAGGCATGTTCTGCAACAAAAAGGTCGATTTTTGCTGCCATATCTCATTATCAGTCAACTCTTTTTGTATATCCAGTTCAATAGGTTGATTGCCCATCCACAACTCAATGCCTTTGAGGGCAAGCCGGCCAGGCAGACGCTTCAGGGCGGAGAAGGTAAGCTGCACACTATCGCCATTGGCTACCCCATACTGGCTGCTGTTGGCTTCAAACCAAAGGCCACTGGCATATACGATGAGTTGTTCCACTTCTTTGAGTTTTTGCTGCTTCCAGTAGCCATCAGGCAGTTGTAGCATGGCCTGCCTGGCAGCCAGCAGTTGGGGCACGATCAAGCGGGGCGCATTGGCATCAAAATCCGCTAAGGCCATATTGATCCATTTCTCTACTTCCTCTCCTCCTTTTACCCTGTTCCAGGAGGTATTTACCCCTTCAAAGGGGTGTTGCAGGGCCAGTTCACCTGCGGTGTGTTTGAGGTATTCCAGGCTGCTGCCCCGCAGTCTGGCTGCCCCAAATGCCTGGCACTTGTGCATGCTACGGGCTTCGGCAGCTATCTCGCCGTAACTTTTCCCCAGCAAAGGGTTAAATATGCCAATATCCACCGACAGGGTTTGGGAAAAATCGTAATTGGGATCCCGGTAAGGCAGCCAGGTATTCCACAAAATGCGCTTGGGCTGCCATACATCGGTATATTTGAGCTGTTCGGGAAAAGCCCCGGGGTCGCCGGCCAGGCGAAAAGCCTCTCCGGCCAGTATGGCCGAAGTGGTATGGTGGCCGTGGGTCATGCCCGCCCGGTCTGGCGAAAAACGCGTAATGATCACATCCGGCCGGAAGCTGCGTATGGCCCATACCACATCTGCCAACACCTGCTCTTTGTTCCACACATTGAGGGTTTCGTCGGGATGTTTGGAGTAGCCGAAATCCAGGGCACGGGAAAAAAGCTGTTCGGCTCCGTCTATGCGCCGGGCAGCCAGCAACTCCTGGGTGCGTAGCATACCCAGCAGGGGGCCTTTTTCATCCCCTATGAGGTTTTGGCCCCCATCGCCCCGTGTGAGGGACAAATAACCCGCCCGGAACTTTTCCTCTCCAGTAAAATAGGCCAGAAGCCGCTGATTTTCATCGTCGGGATGGGCGGCTACATATAGTACACTGCCCAGTACCTTCAACTTTTGGAGCGCATGCAAAATTTCCGCAGCACTTTTAGCAGGCAAGGGATCCTGGGCCCGTGCAGGCGTGCAAAAGGAGACATACAAACAGGAAAGAATGACTATGAGGCGAATCAATCTCTGCATGGAAGGAACAATTAGATACATTCAAATAGCAACAAACCCAATCACTGCGGCAAACAGGCCAGCACAGCAGGGCTGCTTGAGCAAATATAGGCAAGGATTTGCCAATTGCCAGCGCATTTGCGAAATTTAACTCATGAAACTGCTCTACCTCTGTCTGACTTTTGCGGGCCTTCAACTTCTGAGCAGTTGTGGCGCCCAAACGGCTTTTCCGGCAGATGTCCCTGCCACCGACCGGCACACCCTGGGACGCAATATGTGGGAAAAAGGCAAGCTGCTGTATCTCTACGACAGTCACAACCCGCACTCCCAGCAAGTCCTGCTGGAGCTGGGCGAGAAACTGAAGTCCGCTTTTGGTCGTTTTGAGTTGCAGCTCGTGGCCGATACAGCTGCCCGGGAAGCAGATTTGCGGCAATATCCCCTCATGCTGGTGGGAAGCCCGGAGCACCACCCACAGCTTCAGGCGGCTCTGCAACAGCTGCCTATCAACTTCCTGCCCCAGCAACAACAATTCGCGCTGGCAGGCCGCAGCTATGACGCCTCCCGCTATATGATGATGCTCTCCATGTATCCCAGCCCCTGGAACGACAGCTTGCCCGTATTTGTGATGACGGCCCTGGAAGCAGCTACCATTTCCAGCACCCTGGAAAGCCATTATCGCGATAACTGGCGGCGCTTTTTGCGCGACCGCTGGGGCTATGAGGTTTATGCGGAGGGCAAACGCCTGGTAATGGGGGAATTTGATGATGGAGCTGGCTGGAAACCCGATCCCCAGGCTCACTACGACTTTTCCGATGGGGGCAGGCAGGTAGTGCACAATCCCTACGCCCGTTTTATCGCATTTGAGGGCGCAGGCAATGAAGCGGCTATCCGGCAAGTGGCAGCCCGCTTTGAGCAGGCAGCCCAACAGCTGCAGGCCCTCAGTGGGAGTAGCTTTGAGCAGCTACAACCTGCCGATTACTATTTGTACGCCTCCACTGAAATGAAAGGCCTTCGCACCGGCCATACCGACGAATGCCATCTCGATGCAAACGGGCAGGCTATCCACCGGGTGATCATAGATGAGTTTGAAGAACATGAAAGCGAACAGCCCTATATCTGGCTGATCCGACAGTTACTGGGCAAATCTCCTTCTGTGGCAATGGAAAGCGGCCTGGCCACCTACCTCACCCGTCATTGGCACAAAAAGGGCTATGCCTACTGGGTGGCACGGCTCAATGATGGCCACAATGTGCCTTCCCCTGCGCTGTTGATGGACAATAACCGCTTTGAGGCGGCTTCCAGCCTCGTACGTACTTGC
>RFHT01000178.1 GCA_003696835.1 Bacteroidota bacterium | reverse complement strand
GTTTATTTGCCTGCTAAGATATTCAAGTATCCCCATTTTTGAAACTGCATGCATGCTGCAGTTGGTTTTAATAGGAGACAAAAAACGCCTTTGAGGGAATTTATTGGTTTAATGCCTTAAAAATCTTATCATTACGCATTCATTACTCAAAGGATTTTCCATTCATATTGCACCACAGGGCCGGTTATCTCCCTATTCAAACAAATTGTAACCACTTATATCTCCTGTTCCAAAAACTCCAAAACCTAAGCCTTTTCCCATGCAAAAAGTAACCTTCTGGGCCATCACCGTAGCACTTGCGGGTTTTTTATTTGGCTTTGACACCATCGTCATTTCGGGGGCCGACCAGCCCATACAGCAACTGTGGGAAACCAGCGACTGGTTTCACAGCACCTTTATCATGTCCATGGCCCTGTGGGGGACCGTCATCGGGGCATTATTTGGCGGCATTCCCTGCAATGTGCTGGGCCGCAAGAAGACCCTGTTCTGGATAGGAGTGTTTTATCTGGTATCGGCTTTGGGTTCGGGCCTGGCCTTCGACCCCTGGTCATTCTCTTTTTTCCGCTTTATAGGCGGCCTGGGAGTGGGGGCTTCGTCGGTAGCGGCGCCCATTTACATATCTGAAATTGCACCTGCCCACAGCCGGGGGCGCCTGGTGGCGCTCTACCAGTTCAATATCGTGTTTGGCATACTGGTGGCTTTCCTGTCTAATTACCTCATCGGGCAGTTCTTTGAGTCGGAGGTGGCCTGGCGCTGGATGCTGGGCATAGAAGCCGTTCCGGCCCTGGCTTACTTGTTGATGGTCATGGGTGTTCCCAATAGCCCCCGTTGGTTGCTGATGAAGAAAGGAGATGAAGCAGGGGCGAGAAAACTGCTGCTTGAGCTGGAACCCGATGCCGATGTAGAGGCTGAACTCAAGGCTATAGAGGCTTCATTTGAGCAAAAAACAGAAGAAAAGGGACTCAGCTATATTTTGCAGCGATACCGCTTTCCCATTATGCTCGCATTTCTGCTGGCATTTTTCAATCAGCTTTCGGGCATCAACTTCGTTCTCTACTATGCTCCCCGCATTTTCGGGCAGGCCGGCATAGCTGCCAGCGATGTGCTGGGGGCTTCGGTACCCCTGGGCGTAGTCAATCTTATCTTTACCCTGCTGGGCATGTACCTCATCGACCGCATGGGGCGCAAGAGCCTGCTCATTTTGGGCTCTGTTGGCTATATTTTATCGCTTTCGGCGGTTTCCTGGGCATTCTTTACCGGTGCACAGGGCTTTTACGTGGTGGTATTTGTATGTGCCTTCATTGCGTCGCATGCAGTGGGGCAGGGCGCTGTGATATGGGTGTATATTTCTGAAATATTTCCCAATACCGTTCGAGGTTTTGGCATGTCGCTGGGTTCGGGTACCCACTGGGTATTTGCAGCCCTCATCACCGTCTTTACCCTTCCGGTGCTCAATGCCTTTTCCGGTGGGGTGATTTTTGCCTTCTTTGCCGGCATGATGGTGCTGCAGCTGCTCTTTGCGCTCTTTGTCATGCCCGAAACCAAAGGCGTGCCCCTGGAGGAACTGGAGAAAAAGCTCATCAAAGAACCAGGCAGCAGACAGGCTGCCTAAGCCCAATTTGTTGATATGCATACAAGCGCCAACAAGCCGGTCGTCAGTTTTGGAGAAACCCTCTGGGACCTGCTTCCCACCGGCAAACTTGCCGGTGGGGCCCCCATGAATGTGGCCATGAGCCTGCACCAGCTCGGAGAGCAGGTGGTCTTTATCAGTGCTGTGGGGCAGGATGCCCTGGGCGAAGAGTTGCTGGCCTACATTCGCACCCAGGGCCTGGATACCAGCTATATTCAGCGGGTAGGAGACTACCCCACCGGCAGGGTGCATGTGGATGTATCCGACCCCACGGAGGTGCGCTACGACATTGAGTTTCCCGCTGCCTGGGACTTTATTGACCTGGATGAACAAAACCTTCAGGCTGCAAAAGATGCCAGGCTAATGGTGTACGGCAGTTTGGCTGCCCGAAATGAGAACTCCCGCCAAACCCTGCTGGAGCTGCTGCCCCATGCTTCCAGGCGGGTGTTTGACGTCAACCTGCGGCAGCCCCATTACACCCCCGAACACCTGGACCTGCTCATGAAACAGGCCCACTGGGTAAAACTCAACCACCACGAGCTACGCCTCATCACCGACTGGCTGGGCCTGGGGGGAGATGATGAGCAGCGCATGCGTGCCCTGCAGCAGCAGTATGGCCTGGAAGCAGTATGTGTAACCCTGGGCGCAGATGGGGCCATGATGTGGCAGCAGGGCCAGCTATTTCGCCAAAAAGGCTTCCAGGTAAAGGTGAAGGATACCATCGGCAGCGGCGACGCCTTTCTGGCTGCATGGATCAGCCAGATGCTTGCCCAAAAAAGCCCGCAGCAATGCCTGCGATATGCCTGCGCCCTTGGTGCCCTGGTGGCTAGCCACAAAGGCGCCAACCCCACTATTAGTCCACAGCAAATTCAAACCCTGATAAACAGCCAGGCTGCCTGAAGCCCGGCATGCCATGCTTTTCATCTTTAACTTTACCTACTATGATGCATCGCCCGCTTGTTTGTTTGTATTTACTTCCCGCCATCATGCTCTGGGCCTGCCAATCGCAGCCGCAGCCAGAAGTTTCCGACAACTACCGAGAGCCTCACCGGCCTCAAATACATTTTTCGCCCCCCAGCCACTGGATGAACGACCCCAATGGCATGGTCTATTATGAAGGGGAATACCATTTGTTTTACCAGCATTATCCCGACAGCACCGTGTGGGGCCCCATGCACTGGGGCCATGCCGTAAGTACTGATATGATTCACTGGGAACACCTGCCCATTGCACTCTATCCCGATGAGCATGGTTATATCTTTTCGGGCAGTGCCGTGATTGACTGGAACAACAGCAGCGGCCTGGGCGAAAATGGCAAGCCTCCTATGGTGGCCATTTTTACCTTCCACGACCCCGAAGGCGCCAAAGCAGGTACCAATACCTACCAGACCCAGGGCATCGCCTACAGCAACGATAAGGGCCGCAGCTGGACCATGTACGAGGGCAACCCCGTATTGGGCAACCCCGGTTTGCGCGATTTTCGCGACCCCAAGGTGAGCTGGCATGAACCCAGCCAGCGCTGGGTGATGATCTTGGCAGTGGGCGATCACATGGCCCTGTACAACTCACCCGATTTGAAAAACTGGACCCACCTGAGTGATTTCGGCCAGGGAGTAGGAGCCCACGGGGGGGTATGGGAATGCCCCGACTTGTTTGCCCTGGAGGTGGAAGGTACCAGCCAAAAGAAATGGGTGATGCTCGCAAGCATCAACCCCGGCGGCCCAAATGGCGGCTCGGCCACCCAGTACTTTGTAGGAGAGTTTGATGGCCAAACTTTCACCCGCGAATGGCCTGCCGACCCCAAAGACTCGGTATGGGTGGACTATGGCAAGGACAATTACGCCGGTGTAACCTGGTCGGACATACCGCCCGAAGATGGCCGCCGCCTCTTTCTGGGTTGGATGGGCAACTGGCAGTATGCCCAGGTAGTGCCCACAGAAAAATGGCGCTCAGCCATGACCCTGCCCAGGGTGCTGAGCCTGCACCCCCTGGGTGAAAAAGGCTATGTGCTGCGTTCGGAGGTGGTGGCAGAAGCCCGCAAGCTGCGCACAAACGAGCAAAGCCTGCCTGCCCAGGGCCTTACTACCCCCCTTCAGCTCCAAAGCAGCTCCCCGCCTTTGGAGTTATTCCTCAGCATTCAACTCCCCCCGGCTGAAGCCCTGGCCGAAGTTACCCTCAGCAATGCCCAAGGCGAGCAGATGGTCATAGGCTATGACGGCAATACCCAACACTTTTTTGTGGATCGCACACAGTCCGGTGATGCCTCCTTCTCCGAAGACTTTGCCGGCCGCCATATTGGCCCCAGGTACACCTCAAGCGACACCCTCAGCCTGCATCTATTCGTCGATGTGGCCTCGGTAGAGGTTTTTGCGGATGATGGCAGCAGCGTGATGACGGAAATATGTTTTCCCTCTGTCCCCTACGACCAGATTCAGGTACACGCCCAGGGCGGCAAGCTGCTGGAAGGCAAACTGTGGCAGCTGAAAAGTATCTGGCATGAGGAATGACTAGGATGCAGGATGCAAGATGCAAGATGCAGGATGCAAGATTCAGGATGCAAGATATCCTGTGACCTGTGACCTGCATCCTGTGACCTGCATCCTGTCACCTGCATCCTGTGACCTGCATCCTGTCACCTGCATCCTGTCATCCCCTTGAGGGACTTCCGCTTCGCTCCAGTACCTTAATGGCATCTTCGACCTGCATCCTGTGACCTGTCACCTGCATCC
>RFHT01000177.1 GCA_003696835.1 Bacteroidota bacterium | reverse complement strand
GTGGCCCAGCTTAGAGCCAGTTCCTGCACCAGGGGGTCGTTCATGAGCATGAGCGACTGGGCCGGCACATTGGTGGTGTTGCGGCGGCCAAAGGTGGAAAAGGGAATGGGCATATCGAAGGTGAGCATCATGGGCGGAATGAAATTGCGCCTCAGGGCAATGTAAATGCTGCGGCGCCCCTTGCCATCCATGGGGCCGGAGGTGCGCGGCCTGCCGCGGCCGGTCATAAAGGCCGAAAGGTAAACCGGAACAGAAGGGCCGTACATCTTGGGGTTAAGCCTGCCCGAAACGGCCAGCATGCCGTCGCGTATGGCTTCGGCTTCCAGCCGACGCAGAGGAAAATGATGCAGGTAGAGGTTGTGGGGGTCCTTTTCCTGCTTGTGGGCCAGGCTGCTGGTAGCGCGCCGGAAGGCCCGCGTGCGCAGGATGTGCCTGATCATGGTTTTTACCGACCAACCCTCTTCCACAAAGCGCACAGCCAACTCGTCCAGCAAAGCCGGGTGAGTGGGGAGCTTGCCCTGCAGGCCAAAGTTATCAACGGTTTCTACGATGCCTCTGCCAAATAGGTGGTGCCAGATACGGTTCACCATTACCCGGGCGGTGAGGGGGTTGGCAGGGTCCACCACGGCCTGGGCCCAGGCCAGCCTGCCGCTGCCCTGCTGGGGGAAGGGCTGCGGCCCGGCATGAATGGCGCTCAAAAAGCGGTGGGGAACCCGTTCTTTTGATGGATTGTCCACACTGCCGCGTATAAAAACAGGACTGAAAACGGCATCGCCTTCCACCATGCCAATGAAGTGGGTGGAGTCGTACATCTGTGCGGCCAGGCTGTCATAGCGGGCAAGCAGGGGCCTGAGCTCTGGGGCATGCAGCAGCTTTTTTCGCTTTCGCAGCCATTGCCCCAGAAATGCCATCTGCGCTTCGGTGGCCCTGCCGGCCATCCAGTCGTCCATGGCCTGTAGCTTTTCCGTTGCCGGAGCCGGAGGCAGGGGGCGGGGATGCAAAGACTGCATGTCGGGCAGGCCCCCTTCAAAGCTCAGGGCATACTGCACCTCTATGTAGTCGGCCGGTGTGATGCGGTAGGTGTGTTGGCGCTGCTGGCCGTAGTGGCCGGGGGTAAACTGCAGGTAGGCCTTGTGGCCCTTTGCCAGGGAGACATCCAGGTAGTAGGTTTGCCATTCTTCCTCATCCACCAGCCGCTCAAAGGTATCGTAAAGCGGCCCCTGAATAACCTGGAAATTGTCCACAATTACCCGTATGAGCCCATTTTTTCCTCTGGCCCTGACCGCGATGGTGTCGTGGCGAATGAGAAAATTGGGCGAGCGGAGCACCCCCTGTATGCCGGGGCCTATGGCCCGGCTGGAAGCCATGCCGCTGCGAAATTCCCTGATGGTGCCGGAAGCAGCATCTATGAGCGGCTCCCCCATGAGCGGCCCCCTGCCAAAGGCCCGGCCCGTGGCATACCAGCCTTTCCATGAGCCAGCACGAAAGTCTCCAATGATGCGGAAACGGCTGGTGTCAGCCCCAGCAGCAGGCGTAGCGGGTTGTTTTTTTACAAACTGGGCCAGCTGATACACCTCAGCCCGGGAGAGCTCCGCCGCCAGTTGGCGGCGCCACTGCTGGCCGAGTTCCTGCCTGATGGAGTGCTGAAGGCCCAGCAACTGGCGCTGTATGCTGTCCTGCTTCCGGCTTTGCCTGGCAGGCAAAGGCCCCAGACGCGCACTTTCTATCATGCCGTACATGGCGTAGTAGTCACTGGTTGGGATGGGGTCAAACTTGTGGTCGTGACAGCGGGCACAGCTCACCGTCAGGGCCTGGAAGGTCTTGGAGGTGACGTCTATCATGTTGTCGATCTTGTCGGCTTCTTCCAACTTGAGATTGACGGGGCTGTGTTTGCCCTCCCCCAAAAAGAAATAGCCCGTGCCGATGATGGACTCGTTGAAGCCCTGGGTAGGATGGTAGCGCGGTGGATGGAGCAGATCCCCTGCCAGGTGTTCTTTTACCAATTGGTCGTAGGGCACATCTTCATTGAAAGCGCGTATGAGGTAGTCGCGGTATTGCCAGGGGCTGCTGATGTTGAAGTCGCCTTCATGCCCCATGGACTCTCCGTAGCGCACCAGGTCCATCCAGTGCCTGGCCCAGCGCTCGCCAAAGTGGGGAGAGGCCAGGTAATGATCCAGCATGCGTTCATAAGCCAGCTCGCTGGAGTCGGCCAGAAAGGCAGCCAGTTCCTCCGGGCTGGGCGGCAAACCTGTGAGCAGGTAGGATACCCGGCGTATGAGGCTGTTGTTGTCTGCCGGCGGGCCGGGTTGTAGCTCATGTGTCCTGAGTTGTTCCTCAACGAAATAATCAATTACCTCATGCAGAGGGGCATTGCGCAGCCGGCGCGGCAGTTGGGCTTTTTGGGGGTTGATGAATGCCCAGTGCGGCTTCCATTTGGCCCCCTGCTCAATCCACTTTTCTAGCAGGGCAATTTCGCGGGCAGTAAGGGTTTTTTTCGCCTCAGGCGGCGGCATGATGTGATCGGGGTCGGTAGCGGTAATGCGCTCCATGAGCAAGCTGCTGCCCGGCTTGCCGGGCACAATGGCTGCTCCTCCCTCTTCCCGCAGGGCGGTGGCGCTTTCGTACTGGTCCAGCCGCAGCTCTGCCTCCCGGGTGCTGGAGTCGGGGCCGTGGCACACATAGCAGTTTTGGGAAAGGATGGGGCGAATGTGGTAATTGAAATCCACCTTGTCTGGCAAAAGGGGGTCCTGGCCGGCCTGCGGCCAGCCCCACCAAAGCGCCAGGGCCAATAGCGGAACGGCCAGGGCCGCCCACCGGCTTGTTCTGAGTCTGAGCTTTTTCATTACTGATACAGGTAAATTTAGCAAATTTAGGCGTACCTTCTGCTTCCTGTTCATCGTTTGCCCACTATTTACTCCCCCAGGGCGGACCCTTGCCAGACTGGGGCCTGCTAGCTCTCATGGACATAAATAATCGGGATAGTGGTTTGAGGGGGGTAAAAGTAACTTTAGGTCCAGGCGTATGTATGGCGAATTTACTTCACAAAAATTGGGGACGATTTCCTTTTTTAACACATTAGAAAAAAACAAACCTCATGAAATTCGAACTGCTGCCCATACTGGAGGCCATGCTTGAACTCTACGCCCAACCC
>RFHT01000176.1 GCA_003696835.1 Bacteroidota bacterium | reverse complement strand
GTCCAGGCCCCGTTAGGGGCCCAAATATGGGTAGCACGAAGTGCCACAGAGTTTTTTCGTGCCTCACCGAAACCTGCTGCTGTTGAGCAAATTCCTTGTTGTTGTGCTGAAGCCCGGCACTGAAGTAGCCCCGCGGCTTTAGCCCGGGCCCTCCCTAGCCCCGCGGCTTTAGCCCGGGGCCTGGCTAAGGAGCCTATTTTTTTATTACTACCTGTTTGATTTCGGGCAGGGCTCCCATGAGGAGGGGTTCTACGCCTTTGCTGAGGGTTTCGGACATATAGGGGCAGCCGTGGCAGGAGCCGTGCATGGACAGGCTGAGCACCCCGTCGCGGAAGCCTTCGAAGAGGATGTCGCCTCCGTCTTCCTGGGCGGCAGGGCGTATGCGATGGTTGAGCAGGTTGGTGGCAATTTCGGCTACCAGCTCGTCGGAGCGCTGGTGCTTCAAAGCCTGAGCGCCCAGGTAGAGAATGGGCTCATTGTCTTCGAGGTGTTGCTGAATGAGCATTTTCACCTCGTACAGCAGCTCATCCCAACTGGGAGGCGTTTGCGGAAATTTGAGTACGGTGACGAAATTGTCGTGAATGAGCACCCGCTCCACATAGCGCAGCATGAGTAGTTTGCGGGCCAGGGGGGAAGCTTCAGCCTGGGCGTAGTCGCAAAATTCATAGGCCTCATCGGCCAGTATGCCATTTTCGAGCACAAACTTCATGGCATTGGGGTTGGGCACCCCCTCTATGTGCATGTGGACCTGTCGCTTCATCTTCATGTTTTGGCCTGCAAAGATACCCATATATTGGCAAAAGGAAACAGCATTTGGCAAAATTCTCAGACTCAGGCTTTTCTCAGTCTTCCTCATTGGCTTCGAGGGCGTTGTTGAGGGCGGCCTGCAGCTCGCGCAGGTTGTGCTGGTCGCCTTGCTGGCGGCATACCTCCAGGCCCTGGTGGTACACGGCTATGGCCTGCTGGCGTTGTTGGAGCTGCTCCAGCGATTTGCCCAGGTGGTAGTAGGTGCCGGTGTAGGTGGGGTGCAGCTGCTGCAGGCGGCGAAAATAAGCTACAGCCTGCTCGTGCTCCCCGGCCAGGGCATACTCGTAGGCAATAGAGTACAGCGTAAAAGCGTCTTCGGGCGCTTTTTGCAGAAAATTGAGCAAGAGTTCAAGTCGCCTGGAATTCATGTTTCAAAATTGGGATTCATATTGTAATTTTGCACAAAAAATTAAAGCTACCAAATCCAAGCGCGTATGAAAATTTTAGTGTGCGTAAGCCATGTACCCGACACGACGACCAAAATCCAGTTTGAATCAGATGGGAGTGCATTGAATAAAACCGGTGTTACCTTTGTCATCAACCCCTACGATGAGTTTGGCCTTTCCCGTGCCATTGGCTTCAAAGAAGAGGGCAAGTCCGTGAACATTACGGTTCTTTGTGTAGGAGGGCCCGAGGTAGAGCCCACCCTGCGAAAAGCCCTGGCCATAGGGGCCGATGATGCTGTGAGGATCAACACCCAAGCCAACGACCCGGCCTATGTAGCCGCTCAAATAGCCTCCTATGCCGAAGGCAAAGAGTTTGACCTCATTTTTACCGGCAAAGAATCCATCGACTACAATGGCTCTACGGTTCCCGGTATGCTGGCTGAGCACCTTTTATGGCCCTTTGTATCATTTGCTACCAAAATGGACCTGCAGGATGAGGAGCGGGCTGTGCTGCATCGCGAAGTGGATGGGGGAGAGGAAGTGGTGGAAACTTCCCTGCCCGTAGTGGTAAGCTGCCAGAAAGGCATAGCCGAATGGCGCATCCCCAACATGCGCGGCATCATGGCTGCCCGCAAGAAGCCCCTGGCCGTAGTCAGCCCGGCCGAAATAACCCCCTACTTCCAGACGGTCAGGTATAATTACCCGCCTCCCAAGGGCGAATGTGTATATTTTGAACCGGACCAGGCCGGCAAACTCATAGAAACCCTGGCCCAAAAAGGATTGATCTGATTGTTCTCCATCAAAAATTCCTTCTTCCAAATAAAAAAACACCAATATGTCCATATTACTTTTTGCTGAGCACGCACAGGGAAAACTCAAAAAATCCACCCTGGAAGCAGCCACTTACGCCAACGACCTGGCGCAGAAAATGAGCACCACGCTGTGTGCGGTAGCCATTGGGCAAATAGAGGAAAGCGAGCTGGAAAAGCTGGGTAAGTACGGCGTTTCCCGGGTGTATGCAGTACGCCCCGATGCATCAAAGCCTTACGGGCATGCCTCCGAGGCCGTCATCATTACCAACCTGGCCAAGGAGCTGGACGCTCCTGTGGTAGTTTTTTCACAAACCTATAGCGGACGCGCCATAGCCCCCAGGGTTACGGCCAAACTGGAGGCAGCCCCTTATTCGGGCGTCACCAGCCTGGCCGATCCCGCCAACGGCTTTGAGGTGGAGCGCATGGCCTTCTCCTCCAAAGGGATTCAGACCATACGCACGGACAAAGACAAGGTGGTTATTACAGTAAAAACCAACAGCTACCACATAGAAGAACAGCCCGTAAGCTGCGAAATTGAAGAAAAATCCTTCAGCCCCTCTGATACCAGCCTGGATACCATCGCCAAAGAACTGCTCAAGGCAGGCGAAGGCATTTCCCTTACCGAAGCCGATATTGTGGTGTCGGCGGGCAGGGGCATGAAAGGGCCTGAAAACTGGGGCATGATCGAAGAGCTGGCCAGCCTGCTGGGGGCAGCCACGGCCTGCTCCAAGCCCGTGGCAGACATGGGCTGGCGCCCCCACCACGAGCACGTGGGCCAAACGGGCATACAAATTGCTCCCAATCTCTACATTGCCATCGGTATTTCCGGGGCCATTCAGCACCTCGCAGGAGTGAGCTCCTCAAAAAACATCGTGGTGATCAACAAAGACCCCGAAGCGCCCTTTTTCAAAGTAGCTGACTATGGCATAGTGGGAGACCTTTTTGAGGTAGTGCCCCAGCTCATTGAAGCCGTGAAAAAAGTAAAGGTGGCAAGCTGATTATTCCGTGTATTCCCATGATTGCCAATCGCAAATTACTCAGGTACTTGTGTAATCTGCGATTTTCTTTTTACTTTTGAGCATCCATGTGGTTACAGGCTAAGTTATAGAAATTCGTGAAAAAAATTCGCTTAGATATTATCGGACTCTCTTCCAGTCATTCCCAAGTCGGGCACTATGCCCTGGTCTTAGGTGAAAGTAATGGAAACAGAAGGCTGCCCATCATCATTGGCGGACCCGAGGCGCAGGCCATTGCCCTTGAGTTGGAAAACATCAAGACTACCCGTCCGATGACCCACGACCTCATTTACAACATTGCCCAACATTTTAACCTGCACCTGCAGGAGGTCATTATCAATGACCTGAATGAGGGGATTTTCTACGCCAAGCTCATCTTTGAAGCCAATGGCGAAATACACGAAATTGACAGCCGCCCCAGCGATGCCGTGGCCATAGGAGTACGCTTCAAGGTGCCCATTTATACCTATGAAGATGTGCTGGCCGAGGCGGGCATCGTCATCGAGGAGGAAAGTGAAAGCGCCTACTCCGACGAGGAAGGGGGCCTTTCGTTGGCCGAAATCGAAAAATCGGATCCCATGGAGGAGGAGCCCGTAAGCAAAACCGCCATACGCGAAAAAACCCGGGATCTGGAAAAAATCAAGCAGCTCACCAAGCAACTGGAAGACGCCCTGGCAGCCGAAGACTACGAAAAAGCGGCTAAACTGCGAGATGCCATTAAGCAGCTCAAGGAATCGGAATAGGGCTAGCGCGGCGTTCGCTGCAACAATACCGCCCCTTTGTACACCTCTCCTTTCAGCTCCAGCCGGTACCAGTATATCCCGTCCGGAGCCTGTCCCCCGTCCCAGGCCTGGCCGGGCGTTCTGCTTTCAAATACCAGGGCACCGCGCCGGCTGAATACCTGCAAGTGAAAAGACGCATCCTTCGGGCTACGCAGCTGCCACAAATCGTTGACGCCATCTCCATTTGGGCTCAAAATTGGGGGGATGATGGGTTCCAGGGTATAAAACACCAGAATGTTTAGCAACAAGGGCTCCCCTTCACAGCCCTGTAGGACTGGCACCAGCCGGTAGCTCACCGCTCCGCTTTGGGTGGTGTCCTGCAGCTGAAAGCTGGCATTGAACACCTGCCCGCTGTCAGGGCTGGGGGGCTGCAGCAGGTTTTCGAAGTCCACCACCTCCCAACGAAAACCCGTACCAGCAGGACTGCCGCTAAGACTAAGCGAAAAGGGCTGGCCGTGTGCCGCCAGCAGGCTGTGGGTGAGGCCGCTGCTGTCAATGGTGGGCAGGGGCAGGCGAACAAAGCGGAGGCTGTCGGTATGGGTGCAACCTTCGCTGTCGGTAACGGTGAGCACAAAGGTGGTGCTTTCTTCCGGAGCCGGGAGTTGGGGACTGGCTGTTTGGGGGTTGGAAAATAAGGCCGCAGGCTCCCAACTGAACTGGTAGCCGGGGCTGCCGCCGCTGGCGCCGCCCTGTAGCTGTATATCTGTTTCCACTCCCGCGCACAGCGCCAGATCATCGCCGGCCTCTGCATGGGGCAGCTCGTTCAGGCTGACGCTTGCCGAGCTCATGGCGGTACAGCCAAAATCGTCGGTAGCCAGCAGGCCGAAGGTGCCGGCCTGGGTGGGCGTGAGCTGCAGCACGGGGCCCTGGCCTGCGGCCATGCCGTTTCCATCTTGCCATTCCAGGGCCACCTCTCCTATTCCACCACTATGCATGCCCATGAGCGTCAACTCCTCCCCCGGGCACAATTGCAGGTTGTCGTTGGAGGTTTCTATGGATACGGCCAGGGTATCTGCCAATTCCGGTGGAGCCGTGTTCAGGGCAGGAAAATCATCCGTTCCATCGGGGAAGCGGTTGTCGGTGATGCGAAACTGGCCACTGGCAGTGTGGGTGGTATCCACCCGCATCAGCAGAAAGCGGTCGATGGCAAAAGCATGCTCCCGGGCCGAAATTTCCAGTCGGTAGGTGCCTGCGGTTTCAAATTCCACATAAATATTGTACAGGCTGTCGGCCACCTGCAGGCCGCCCCAGGTGCCCGTACCCGTGCGGGTATCCCAGCCCAGGGTATTGGCCCGGCTACTGGGTCGGTAGGCCACAAACCAGCCGTCCTGCGGGTCGCCAAATTCCTCAGCCACAGCCGTTTCCTCCAGCCGTAGCTGGCGGTAGGCCCGGGCCTGTGGAAAACGCATCCATATCGAATTGTCCGTAGTATTGCCCAGCATATTCACCGCCCGCATGCTGAAACGGTAAAAGCCCGGCTGGCCCAGCTGCAGGGCATAGCAGATCCTGCCGTAGCGGCCGCGGTCGTCGGGTTGCTCGAGCTGATTGTGGCCCAGGGCGTGCAGGGCTGCACCCTGCCAGTAATTCAGCCGGGCGTTGAGGGTGTCTGTTGTTTTCCACAGGCTGTCCTGTATGCCGGTGGGTTCATATTCCGGCTCTCCTTCCGCCTCAAAGAGGAAGTAGGAAAATGCTGGAGGTTGATGGTTGGTTACTTCCTGTACGGCTCCCCGGCAGCCGCAGGGAGTGATGCCGGCTGTCTGGGCCGGCATCCCTGTCAGGGCGCCCAGCGTAGCAGCCATCAGGCTACCGGCAAACCGGACTATGAAGGGAAGATGTTTCATGATGTTCGTGCAGTAGTTTTCCGGTCTTACTGTAAGGATTATGGATACTGAATTAACCCTGGAATCGTTCAAATATTGCCGCGCATCCCCCCTCAGAAATCCACAACTGTGGATAAGCTCTGCTGTTTTCGCGCACGTATTTTTGCTATTTTTACCCTTTACCTCAATGTACAAACGCCCATGCCCGACTTTGTTCATCTGCATAATCACACTGAATTCAGCCTGCTGGACGGAGCAGCCAAAATAGAAGACATGACCGCCAAGGCTGCCGAGTGCGGCATGTCGCACGTGGCCATTACCGACCACGGCAACATGTTTGGCGTGCCCAAATTTGTGCTCAAGGCCCGCAGCAAAAAGCTTAAGCCCATTGTGGGCTGCGAGTTTTACATCATTGCGGGCGATGCCACCCAGCGCGACAAAAGCCAGAAGCGCTATCACCAGATCATGTGGGCCAAAGATGCCGAAGGCTATGCCAACCTCGTCAAGCTGTGTTCCTATGGCTATACCGACGGCTACTACTACAAGCCGCGCATTGACAAAAACATCTTGCGCCAGCACGTAGGAGGGCTCATTGCCTCTACCTGCTGCCTGGCCGGCGAGGTCAACCAAACCCTCATCAACCGGGGAGAAACCGAAGCAGAAGCCGTGCTCATGGAGTACCTCGATATGTTTGGCAAGGAGAATTACTACGTGGAGGTGCAGCGCCACACCCTGGCCGATATGGAAAAATGCAACGAGTGGTTGCTGCGCATGGCCAAAAAACACCAGCTCAAGGTCATTGCCACCAATGATGTACACTACGTAAACGAGGAAGACAGCGAGGCCCACGACCTGCTGCTGGCCCTGCAAACCCAGTCGGACTACAACGACCCCAACCGCTTCCGCTTCACCGACGACCAGAACCGCCTCAATCCCCGCTTTTATTTCAAGACCAAGGATGAAATGCTGGAGCTGTTTCAGGACCTGCCCCAGGCCCTGGACCAAACCGTGGAGCTGGCCGAGCGCTGTACCTTTGAGATGGACCTCAGCGGACACATGAACCTGCCCTGCTACCGGGTGCCCCCTCAGTACAAGGACATGGACGACTACCTCAAGGCCATGGTGTGGGAGCGGGTGCCCCAGCGGTACCCCGAAGTTACCTCCGACATCAGCCAGCGCATTGAACACGAGCTGAAGATCATCAAAAAAATGGGCTATGCGGGCTACTTTCTCATTGTGCAGTCCTTCACCACCGAGGCACGCAAGCGGGGCGTATATGTGGGGCCGGGCCGGGGCTCGGCCGCGGGCAGCGTGGTGGCCTACGTGCTGGGTATTATCGACATAGACCCCCTCACCTACGACCTGCTCTTCGAGCGTTTTCTCAATCCCGAGCGCATTTCCCCTCCCGATATCGACATTGACTTTGACGATGAGGGCCGGCAGGAGGTGATTGATTATGTGGTAGAAGAATACGGCCGGCAGTCGGTGAGCCAGGTGATTACCTACGGTACCATGGGCGCCAAAACCGCCCTGCGGGATGTGGGCCGTACCCTGGGCATCCCCCTGGCCGAGGTCAACCGCATTGCCAAGCTCATTCCCGACCGCCCGGGCATGTCTTTCAAAAAAGCCCTCAACCCCGAACAAAACCCCGACGGCTGGGAGGAGCTCAAGCGCCTCTTCCAAAGTCCCGATCCGCAGATCAATAAGCTGATGCGCTTTGCGCGCACCCTGGAGGGCACCGCACGCCATACCGGCGTGCACGCCTGTGCCGTCATCATTGCCCCGGGCAATGTCACCAACTTTGTGCCCGTAGCCAAAGCCAAAGACGACGCCATCGTTACCCAGTACGATGGGCCCATGGCCGAGATGTGTGGCCTGCTCAAAATGGACTTTCTCGGCCTCAAAACCCTCAGCATCATCAAAACCGCCATCAAACTCGTCAAAGAAGTGCGCGGCATTGAGGTGGACCACGACAAAATCAGCCTGGAGGATAAAAAAACCTACGAGCTCTACCAAAGAGGCGACACCGTGGCCACCTTCCAGTTTGAGTCCGACGGCATGCGCAAATACCTGCGCCAGCTCAAACCCACCAACATTGAAGACCTCATTGCCATGAACGCCCTGTACCGCCCCGGGCCCATGGACAATATCCCCAGCTTCGTAAATCGCAAACACGGACGCGAACCCATCAACTACCCCCATCCCATGCTGGAGTCTATCCTGAAAAACACCTACGGCATCATGGTGTACCAGGAGCAGATCATGCAGGTGGCCCAAAAAATGGGCAACTACTCCCTGGGAGGTGCCGACCTGCTGAGGCGTGCCATGGGCAAGAAGAAGATGGAGATCATGAAGCAGGAACGCATCAACTTCATCAAGGGAGCGGCAGAAAATGGGGTGGATAAAAAAACTGCCGAGGAGGTCTTTAATCTGATGGAGAAATTTGCCTCATACGGCTTCAATAAGTCGCATGCGGCTGCCTACTCCGTGCTGGCCTTCAAAACGGCTTATATGAAGGCCCACTACCCACAGGAGTACATGGCCTCGGTGCTCACCCACAATGTGAGCGACATCAAGAAGATCACCTTCTTTATTGAAGAATACAGGCGCATGGGCATCAAAGTGCTACCGCCCGACATCAACGAAAGTCAGAAGCTGTTTTCGGTCAACCAGCAGGGGCAGATTCGCTTCGGGCTGGAAGCCATCAAAGGGGTGGGCGCAGGCGCAGTAGAAAAAATCATTGAAGAAAGGGAGAAAAATGGGCCTTTTACCTCCATTTTTGACCTCACCACCCGCATGCCCCTGCGGTCCATCAACAAAAAAGTGCTGGAAAGCCTGGTATATGCCGGTGCGCTGGATTGTTTTGGGGTAGATCGCTACCAGTATTTTTTGCTCGTCAATGAAAAGGAAAATGTCAATGTGCTGGAAAAATCCATCAGCTATGGCAGCAAGGTACAGATGGAGCGCAACTCTCCCCAGGTGAGCCTCTTTGGCGACACCCTGGGCGGCGACGGCGCCACCCAGGAGCCGGCCATACCCGTGGGCACCATGAAGGACGGCAAGATACAGGAAGCCTGGACCCGCCTGCAGGAGCTCAATTACGAAAAGGAAGTAATTGGCTTTTACCTCTCCGGCCACCCCCTCGACCGCTACAAATGGCAGATTGAAGCCTTTACCACCTGCTCCCTGGCCGAGCTGGACAAGATGCAAAACCGCGACCTCAAGGTGGCAGGCATTGTTACCAGCGCCCGCGAGCGCATTTCGCGCAGGGGCACCAAGTTCATGACCTTCACCATTGAGGACTTCAGCGGCAGCCTGGAGCTGGCCCTGTTTGGCGAGCAATACACGGAGTTTCGCCATTACATCCAGCCCGACGAAATGGTCTTTATCTCTGGCTCTTACGTGCCCCGCCGCTACGACGAGACGGAGTTTGAGCTGCGCATACGCTCCATTGAACTCATGAATGAAGAGATGTTTGAAAAAATGGTGCGCCACCTGTGCATAGAAGTAGAAAACGACCAGCTGGACGAATCCCTCATCGCGGAGTTGCACCGCCTGTGTGAAGCGCACAAGGGCTCCAAGCCGCTCAAGTTTCGCCTCAAAGACTCCTACTATCAGGCCGACATCACCATGGTGAGCAGCGAGCTGGGCGTCAATCCCAACGGAGCCCTCATACAGTCGCTCAAGGAGATGGACCTGCGTTACCAGCTGGTATAAGCACAGGCAGTTGCAGGGCTTCGGCCAGCACTTCTGCCGGATGCAGGGCCTCTACCCCCGTGCCGTCGGCAATTTGGTGGCGGCAGGAAATGCCTGCCGCCACGATGCGTGTTCCGGGAGTTGCCTGCCGCACAGCCGGAAACAGCGCAGCTTCTCCGCAGGCCATGGACAAGTTGTAGTGCTTTTTTTCGTACCCAAAAGAGCCGGCCATGCCACAACATCCACTTTGAATTTCCTCTACCTCAGCGCCGGGAATCATTTCCAGCAGGCGGCGGGTATGCAGGGGCTTGCCCAAGGCTTTCTGGTAGCAATGAGCGTGAAACAGCAGCTTTTGAGGAGAAAGACTGGCTTTGAATGGCAGGGCCAATTCACCGGCCTGCATACCTTGCACCAAAAAATCCTCAAAAAAATACACCTGTTGGGCCACGCTACGGGCCTCCCCGCCCGGCAGCAGGTCGGGGTACTCGTCCTTGAAAGTGGCCGTGCAGCTGGGCTCCAGCCCGATAATGGGTACCCCCTGGCGTGCAAAAGGCAGCAGCAGGGCTACATTGGCAGCAGCCTGCTTCCTGGCGCTTTGCAGCAGCCCTTTTGAGATCATGGGGCGGCCACAGCAGTGCCGCTTTTTGAGCAGGCGCACCCCAAAACCTGCGGCTTCCAGCACCTGCACCGCCGCCTGCCCGATGTGGGGATAGTTAAAACTGAGGTAGGTATCGTCCCACAACACCACTTCCCTTTGGGGTGCAGGCCCCTGCGGGCGGGGGCGGGCATCAAACCACTGCTGAAAACTTTGCTTTGCCAGGGGCGGCAGGCGGCGGCGTGCGTCTATGCCCGTTGCCCATTCCAGCAGCCGGCGGCTCAAGGGGTTGGCAAAAGCAAAATTGGCCAGCCCGCGCACTGCGCGGGCGTGGCGGTTGATGCGGTGGATATGGGCAAACAGCCTGCTGCGCAACGGCAGCCCGTGGCGCGCCTGGTACTGGGCCAGATACTCGTATTTGAGCTTGGCTATATCCACCATGGAGGGGCATTCGGATTTACACCCCTTGCATTCCAGGCAAAGGTCCAGGCTTTCGTACAGCTCCGGGTTGTGCAGGCCGCCGGGCAGCTCGCCTTTGATGGCCGCCCGCAGGGCGTTGGCCCGGCCGCGGGGCGCATGCCGCTCGTCGCGGGTTATTTGGTAGGAAGGGCACATCACCCCATCGTCTTTGCGGCAAAAGCCCATGCCGTTACACATTTCCACCAGGCCCGCAAATCCGCCGTCGGCAGAAAAATCCAGGGTAGTATGCGCCGGGGCATGAGGCGTTTGGTATCCGGGGTAAAAGCGCAAAATAGCGGGGTCCCAGGGCAGGCTATCCGGCTCTACGATTCTACCCGGCTGCATGAGGTTGTGGGGATCAAATAGCTGCTTCACCTTGTTGAAGGCTTCGTACAGCCGCTCGCCATACAGTTGGCGGGTAAAATGTGTCTTGGACAAGCCGTCGCCATGCTCGCCGGTGATGGTACCCCCGTATTTCATGGCCGTTTCGGCTATAGCAACGGCCATCTGCTGCATGCGTGCCAGGCCCGCATCTGTTTTGAGGTTGAGGTTGGGGTTGATGTGGATACAGCCCGCCGAAGCATGGCCGATCACGGCTACCCGTATATTGGCAGCTTCGAATATGCCGTTGAGGTCAGCCATATAGTCGGCCAGGTGCTCAATGGGCACGGTGGCATCATCGGCGAAGGTGAGGGGCTTGGCGTCGCCGCGCTGGCTCATCATGAGGCCAAAACCCGCTTTGCGCATTTGCCATACCTGGGCTATCTCTTCGGGCCGCCGCCTGAGCACCACTTCCCCCTGGTGCCCAATGGTGTTCAGTTGTTTGTGCAGCCGCTGCAGGGCGGCATCCAGTTCCGCCTCCGTGTCGCCACTGTATTCCACCATCAGCACCACTTCGGGCTGCCCTTTGATGAAGTTGCGTTGTAGTTGGGCAAAAAGGGCGTTTTTTTGTACAATTTCGTGAAAGTAGTCATTGGAAATCTCAATGGCGCTGGGGGCCGTTTGCAGGATGGCCGGGATGGCCCTGCAGCCCGCCATCTGCTGCTCAAAATGCACCAGCGCCAGGCAGGTCAGGCGGGGTTTGGGCATGGTTTTGAGGGTGATGCTCACCAGGGTGCCCAGGGTGCCCTCGCTGCCCACCATGAGGGTAGCCAGGTTGAGGCTGCCGTCTTGCTGCCACTGCCGGTAAAGGCGTTGGAGGTTGTAGCCCGACACGTTTCGCCAGGTGCGGGGGTAGTGATGTTCAATGTCAGCGGCATAAGTCTGGAGCAGTTCCCGTACATGGCGGTAAAGATGGGCCTCCAGACCAGGGCTTTGCAGCAGGGCATCTATTTGGGCCGCACTTTTGCGTTCAAAGGTGAGCAACTCCCCATTGGCCAGCACGACCTCCACAGCCAGCACGTGGTCGGCCATCATGCCATACACAATGGAATGGGTGCCGGTGGAGTTGTTGGCCGTCATGCCGCCAATGGTGGCCACCAGGGCCGAGGCCGGGTCCGGCCCAATCATGCGCCCCTTTGGTGCCAGCAGCTCGTTCAGCCGCTGCAGCCCCATGCCGGGCTGCACCTTCACCCATTTTCCCTGCTCATCCATCTCCAGCAGTTGGTGCATGTATTTGCTGTAATCCACCACCAGCCCCCGCCCAATGGACTGGCCCGAAACGCTGGTTCCTCCACCGCGGGAGATGAGGGGAATGCCCTGGCGTGCACATACTTTCACAGCCAGTTGCACATCCGCTACCGTTGCGGGACAAAGCACCCCCAGCGGCCGCAACTGATAGTTGGAGGCATCGGTGCTGTACATGCTGCAGTAAAGGGGGTCGGTGTATAAATCGCCCTGCAGGCGGGCTTTCAGTTGCTCAAAAAGCGGATTCATAGCAAATAGGTTGGGGGGGCTGCCGTGGAGAAGCAGCCCCCTGCAAAAGACGAAAAGATTGGGGGAAAAGCAAGGGCTCCCTATATCAAGTCCACCTTCAGGCCCAGCAGCAAATTGCGGCTCAGAGAGAAGGGAGAGATGAGCGGATTTTGGCGCCTGCTTATTTCTACCTGCTCCATCAATACCTGCCGCTTGCCCTGCATCCAGAGGTTTTGGCCAGTGAAGTTGAGGTGAAGCTGTTTGAGGCCCAGGCCACCTAGAGGAGGCAGTTTCCATTCCAGCTCCAGGTGGGCCAGCCGAAACAAATCGCCCTGCCCGGCTGAAAGCTTCCAGCCCCTGATGCCCTCCATGCGCCAGTTGAGGGAGGCCCCCTTCCAGCGCAGGTAGTTGCGCAGGTGGTACTGCTCACGACACAGGCCCGTGCCAGCCGAAAAGCCCACTTCTGTTTGCACGCGGAATGCGCCCACGTCATGCCAGTACTTCAGGTCGGCGTGGAAGCCCTGCTGCTCAAGCTGGTTGAACATGATGGGAAAAAACAGGGCCATTTCCGGGCTGTAGGGCAAGTTTTGGGCGCCCGGGCGGCTCCAACTGTGCTGGTAGGCGAGGTCCAGCCTCATTTGTCCCCCAAAAAAGAATTGGGAGGCCCTGCCTTTTACATACGCCATGCGCCCAAAGGGCGTGAGGGCCATGCCAGCCGAGGCTTCCAGCAAGTCGGTACGGGCATACACACAGTTGACGTCCACCTCCAAATCTCTCATGCACAGGCTGGTGTTCACATAGCCCGCCAGTTGGCCGGTTTCTGCTTCAGCCAGTCGGTTGTGCTCCAGGCGGCCATCTACCGAAGCTTCCAGCATTGCTGGCAGCGAATAATCAGCCTCAAGGGTGAGGCTTTGCTGCCGCAGGCTGCTGCCGGGGGCAGCTTGCACGTATTCACTGGCAGCCTGCAGGCTGGTCAGCAGTTCAGCTCCCTGGGTACGGGTTTCGGCCCGGAGTGTTGCCTGCAGTTGTGCTTGCTTCAGCGGATTGAGCAGAGGCTGGTTGGCCTGTAACTGGCTGGTTTTCACCTCCAGCCTGCCCCAGCGGGCGAATTGCCAGTTGCCAAAAGCATGCATGAGCCGGTTGAGGTAGCTGCCTCCGGGCAGGGCCGCCTGCCGCAGTTGTGTATTTGGCGGCAGCGCCGCCTGCGGTAACCTACTGTGGTTTTCCATCCATTGTATCCCCACTCTGAGCTTTTCCGGAAGCACATTCCAATGGGCATAGAGTCGCCCGCCTGTCATCCGGCTGGCGGCTTGCTGCATGGGGTACTGCCGGTGGTGGAGACTGAGCTGTAATTGGTGGGCCGGGCGCTGGTGGGTAAATGCCAGCTGGTACTCCTGGGCCAGGGTCGCTGCCTGACGGGAGCCTGTTTCCCCGGGCAGCCATACCTTTCCGAGCCGGCTTTGGAGCTGAAGTTTCACCGGCTGCGTGTCATACTGCCTGGTGGTAATCAGCACCACCCCGGCTCCTGCCCGGCTCCCGTACAGGGCCTGCGCCCGGGCGCCCCGTATCACCTCAAGCGATACTATATTGGCAGGGTGTAGCAGGTTGAGGGGATTTTGATCCGGCCCGCTTACGGGAACGCCATCAATGAGGTAGAAGGGGCTAGCTCCCGCTCCCAGGTTGCTCATACACCTGATTCCACCAGCGAGCAGGTCGGTGGGGCTGTTTGCCAGGCCGGGGTTAAGCTCGTATTCTACGGATGACACCCTCAGGTAGCACCCTCCACACATAAGCGAAGAAGCATCGCCCACAATATGAACAGGCGACAGTTCCCAAGTGCGTTCTTTCAGTACAATCTCCCCCAGGCTGTCGGTATGGACGGGCACTTTGAGGGGGCAATAGGCCAGGTGTGAGAGAAAGAGGGTATCTCCCTGATTCACCCTGAGCTGAAAAAAACCGCTAGAGTCGGAGTACTGGCCAAAACACATATTGCGGGTAAAAATGGAAGCCCCGGCAATGGGCTCGCCCTCAG
>RFHT01000175.1 GCA_003696835.1 Bacteroidota bacterium | reverse complement strand
GCCTGCATGCCCCTGGCTGTGGGTTCGTAGCCTTTCATTCCCTTGAGGGGATTGAGCCAGATGAGCCTGCGGGTTCTGAGCTTGATCTTTCTGAGCTCTTCGGCCAGCAGCTCAGGTTTGCCAGTGTCCAGGCCGTCGCTCACAATAATAACGGTGGAATGGCCCGAAAGGGCCTGTCTGGCATGTTGCTGGTTAAAGCGCGCCAGGCACTCGCCTATCTTGGTGCCACTGGACCAGTGGCTGGCCACCCCAGAGAGCATCCCTAAAGATACATCTAATTCTTCGGCCTTCAAATAGTCGGTAATGCGCAGCAGGCGCGTGCTGAAAAGGTAGGCATCCACCATTTCAAAATGGGCACGCAGTGCCCACACAAAGCGCAACAAAAAAAAGCTATAGGTATCCATGGACCCACTCACATCCAGTAAAATGATGAGGCGTTGCTTTCTCTGCTGGCGCTTTTTGTACTTCAGCCTGATCAACTCCCCTCCCTGCCCCATGCCGGCCCGAATACTTCTGCGCAAATCGATCTGTCCGGCCCGGGTGGCCGCCTTCATTTTTCGCTTCAGCCGAAAACTCATCTGCTGCCACAGCTTCATGGCCAGCTCTTCCAGCAGCTCGCTGTCTATGTCCTTTACTTTGGAAAAATCGGTTGTCCGCAGGCGCTCAGCCGCATGTGCACCCGACACTTTGCTGCTCTCCTGCTGCCGGTCCTGCTGCTGCTGGCCCATGCCCATCCACACCAGCGAAGCAGGCGATTGTTTCTGGAAGTTGGAGCGGTTTTTCCGGTCAATTCGTTGGCTGATGGCCCCCTTTTCTGCTCCCCAAAAATGGTCAAAAAGAGCTTCAAAGCGTACAGCCTCCTCGGGTGAGCAGCAAAAAAGGCCCTTCAGGGCGAAAAAAAACTGTTTTTTTTCGGCTATCAGGCCTCCGGCTGCTGCTGCCAGAGCCTCCATACTCTCCTGTACGCCCACCTGAAACCCCTGTTTGCGTAGCCATTGGCCAAAGGCCAGCATAGCCTCCGTCAGGTTGTCATATTCGGAATGGTGGGGATGATGAGGGCTCATAATCCGGCCTACAGTTCTTCTTTTTTTACCAGTTGTATGTCTGCTTCCGATTTCAACAGGCAGCCCAGGGTTCTCCCCATTGCAGCAGGGGTGAGTTCTTCGTATCCCAGGGCCAGCAGGGCCCTGGCCCAGTCCAGGGTTTCGGCTATACCGGGCCGTTTTTCGAGCTTTTTCCGGCGAATATTTTGCACCACCTCCACCACCCGCGCAGCCAGCTGCTCTGCTATATGCGGCAAGTGCTTGTGCACAATTTGCTGTTCTTTTTCCAGGGAGGGAAAATTCAGCCAGTGGTACAGGCACCGCCTTTTGAGGGCATCGCTGAGTTCGCGCGTGCGGTTGGAAGTGAGCAGCACGTAGGGCCGGTGAACGGCCCTGATGGTCCCCATTTCGGGAATGCTGATCTGAAAAGCCGAAAGCAGCTCGAGCAAAAATGCCTCAAACTCCTCATCGGCGCGGTCAATTTCGTCTATCAGCAACACCGGGGCCTGCTCAGCAGTAATGGCCTGCAGCAACGGCCGCTTGAGCAAAAACTCCTCTCCAAAGATGTACTGCTCTTTCTCTGCCTCAGTTTTGCTGCCGTGTTCCTGTATTTTGATGGTTAGCAGCTGTTTTTGGTAATTCCATTCATACACAGCTGTATGTACATCCAGGCCCTCATAACACTGCAGGCGTATGAGCTGCGTTTGCAGCACGCGTGCCAGCACATTGGCCACCTCGGTTTTGCCTACACCCGGAGGGCCTTCCAGTAGCAGGGGCTTGCCCAGCTTTGTGCTCAAAAAAATGAGGGTGGCCAATTCTTCATCTGCCACATAAGCCGCTGCATCAAAAGCCCGCATCACCTCCTCCGGACTGTTCAGTCCTGTAGCTCGGGAAAAATCCACCTTACGACTGCTTGGGTTTGGATGAAAAAAGCCGGCCAAAAAAGGCTTTAATTACTCCTATGATAAGGGCAAACACGTTCACGGCATTGTCTTTGGGTTCAGCCGCTGCCTCTTCCCTCACAGCTGCTGCCTCAGCAGCCGGGGCCGGAGCCGTTTCCAACGCAGCTTTAAAACTGCTCACAAACTGGTCGGCCAGCTGATTGGAGACATCTACAATCAGGCGAGAGCCAAACTGGGCCAGTTTGCCGCTTACACTGATTTCCATTTTGTAGCCTACTTCGGTGAGATCGGGCCCTTTGGCAGTGAGCTGGCCGTCCATGACCATGCCGGCGCTGCCTTTTCCTTTAGTGTCCATGCCCTTACCGCTGATCTTCATGATATGTTGCTCATCATCCAGTTCATCGATGGAAATCTGCCCGTTGTAGCTGGCAGCCACGGGCCCGAATTTCAACGAAACGGTGCCCTTATAATGGGTATCGTCCACTTTTTCGGTGAGCTTGGCACCGGGTACGCAGGTCACTACTTTTTCTGGGTTGCTCAAAAACTCCCAAACTTTTTCTATGGGTTGATTCACCTCAAAAGTCTTCTCTATATTCGCTTTCATATAATTGGATTAACATCATGGATCAAAATACAAGGAGTGGGGATGCCCCAGGTGGATGAAGCTCCATCCATTTCCCGGGCCATCCCCGAAAGTATCACACTACCCCTTTTTCCTTCAGAATTTTCCACACTTTTGGGGGAGTAATGGGAATATCGATATGGGTAACGCCCAGATGCGAAAGGGCATCCACCACTGCATTGGCGATAGCAGGCGGCGCACCTAC
This sequence comes from Bacteroidota bacterium, assembly GCA_003696835.1. Classification (GTDB taxonomy): domain Bacteria; phylum Bacteroidota; class Bacteroidia; order J057; family J057; genus J057. The sequence continues at coordinate 4,558 of RFHT01000175.1, read as the reverse complement.
CGTTGGTGACTCTCCTACCCCCTTTGCCCCAATGGGATGATGGGGAGAAGGGGTAATGGTATGGCCAGTTTCCCAATGGGGAGACTCCACCGCTGTGGGCACCAGGTAGTCCATGAGGGTGCCGTTGAGGATGTTGCCCTCCTCGTCATACACCAGGGCTTCGTACAAGGCCGGAGCCAGGCCCTGGGTAAGGCCTCCATGCACCTGCCCCTGCACAATCATGGGATTGATGATGTTGCCGCAGTCATCTATGGCCACAAATCGCCGAACTTTGATTTCCCCCGTTTCCCTGTCGATGTCCACCACGCAAATATAGGCTCCCGAAGGGAACGTAAGATTGGGGGGATCGTAATAATGGGTGGCTTCAAACCCGGCTTCCATGCCCGGAGGGTGGTTGGTGTAAGCAGCAAATACGATTTCCTGTATGGTTTTGGCTTTTTCTGGGGCTCCCTTCACATAAAACTTTCCAGGTTCCCATTCGAGGTCTTCTTCACTTACTTCCAGCAGGTAGGCGGCAATCTTTTTGGCCTTTTCGCGTAGCTTACGCGCCGCCACGGCGGCAGCGGCACCGGCTGTGGGCGTACTGCGGCTGGCATAAGTGCCCAGGCCGTAGGGGGCTGTATCCGTATCACCTTCCTCTATCTGAATGTGTTGGGCCGGAATACCCAGTTCTTCCGCAATGATCTGGGCATAGGTAGTCTCGTGCCCCTGGCCCTGCGATTTGGTTCCAAAGCGTGCAATGGCCTTGCCCGTAGGGTGTACCCGTATTTCGGCACTGTCAAACATCTTGATCCCCAGTATGTCAAATTGCCGGGAGGGGCCGGCTCCTACGATCTCGGTAAATGTGGATATACCTATGCCCATCAATTCGCCCCGTGCCCGCTTTTCGGCCTGTTCTTTCCTTAGGGCATCATACCCAATTACTTTCATAGCCTTTTGCAGGCCCGTATGGTAGTCGCCGCTGTCATATTCCCAGCCCGTAGGGGATTTCCAGGGAAATTCCTCCTTTTTGATAAAATTCTCCAGCCGCAACACTGCCGGGTCTTTGCCGATCTCCTGTGCCAGGCGGTCGGTAATGCGCTCAATGGCATGTACGGCCTCTGTTACGCGGAACGAACAACGGTAGGCCACGCCTCCCGGCGGCTTGTTGGTATATACCGCATCGGCTTCCATAAATGCCGTGTCGTAATTGTAGGAACCCGTACCAATGGAAAACAGGCCCGTGGGAAATTTGGAAGGGTTGGCTGCCGCGTCGGTGTAGCCGTGGTCGGCCAGTACCTTAAAGCGGGTAGCCAGAATTTTTCCTTCCCTGGTAGCCGCCATTTCAACTGTAATGTGGTAATCGCGGGCAAAAGAGTCGGCCTGCAGGTTTTCGGAGCGGTCCTCTATCCACTTTACGGGCTTGCCCACCAAAAAGGAAACGGCTATGGCAATTACATAGCCCGGATACACCGGCACTTTTCCCCCAAAACCTCCTCCAATATCAGGCGAAACCACCCGGATTTTTTCCTCTGTCAGACCCACATGGCCCGCCACCAGGGCAATAACGGTGCGAATGGCATGTGGCGCCTGTGTGGTCATGTACATGGTGAGGTGGTTGTTTACTTTGTCGTAATCGGCTACACAACCGCAGGTTTCAATGGATACGACGTGCAGGCGGGGCAAATGCATTTGCTCTTTCACCACTACATCGGCCGAAGCAAATACCTTCTCGGTGGCTTCGCGGTCTCCCGCTTCCCAATGCCAGATGTGGTTGTCGGTTTTGCCCTCCTTATCGGTGCGCAATACGGGTGCATCCGGCTCCAGTGCCTTAAAGGGGTCTATGACCGGTGTCATGGGCTCGTATTCCACCATCACGGCTTCGCGCCCGTCTCTTGCAGCATATTTGCTCGTGGCAATCACCGCCGCCACCTCCTGCGACTGGTACATGACCGTATCGGTGGGCAGCACCATCTGGGTGTCCGACATAAGGGTAGGCATCCAGTGCAGGTTGTATTTTTCCAGGTCTTTGCCTGTTACCACAGCCACCACTCCGGGTACCTTCAGGGCTTCTTCGGTATTGATGCTCAGTATTTTGGCATAAGCAAAAGGGCTGCGAACAATGTCCATGTACAGCATGCCGGGCAGCTTGATGTCATCCACATAATGCCCTTTGCCTTGTATAAACCTGTCGTCTTCTTTCCGTTTGATAGGATGGCCCATTCCTCCTATCTCTCTGGAAGTTTTGCATTTTATCATAGTGCGGAAATTGATATTCGTTGTAAAAAATTGATCAATAAGGGTTTAAACGGTATGAGTAAACACCAGCCTGTAGCAGCCGTTTACACAAATTCGGGTTCGGTGTCAGGCAGCTCGTCTCCACGCATTTTGGCGGCGGCGTACTGTATGGATTTGACGATGTTGTTGTAGCCGGTGCAGCGGCAAAGGTTGCCGGCAATGCCCCAGCGGATTTCCTCCTCGCTGGGGTTGGGATTTTTTTCGAGCAACTCCACCGCACGCATGAGCATGCCCGGTGTACAAAAGCCACAGTGCAGGCCGTGATTTTCTTTAAAACCTTCCTGCAGAGGGTGTAGTTCTCCGCCTGCTGCCAGTCCTTCTACGGTGGCGATTTGCTTTCCATTAGCCTGAACAGCCAGAACGGTACAGGATTTTACCGACTTTCCATCCAGCAGAATGGTGCAGGCACCACAGTTGGAGGTATCGCAGCCGATGTGGGTGCCGGTGAGATTGAGGGTTTCGCGAATAAAATGAACCAGCAGGGTGCGTGCTTCTACCGAAGCGGTATGTTGTTCGCCGTTAACGGTTACAGTAATTTCTTTCATGTTTGATAAATTAGGAGGTTAAACAGATCAGGAACGGGCTCTTTCCATGGCGCGGCGGATCATGCGCCGGGTGAGTACGCCCACCATGGCGCGTTTGTACGCCTCATCGCCTCTGAGGTCTGAGGTGGGGTTACAGTCTTCGGAGGCGTACTGGGCCGCCAGGGCTATGCGTTCCTCGTTGGGCACATGCCCTACCAGGGCTTCTTCGGAGCGCCTGGCGCGCAGGGGAGTAGGGTTGACATTGGTGAGCCCTATGCCAGCCGCTGTGCAGCGGCCGCTGTTGTCGAGGGTCAGTTGTACGGCCACACCTGCTGTAGCATAATCTCCTACTTTGCGCTCCAGCTTGTGGTAGGCGTTGCCCGTACCTGCCGGTGGAACCGGCACGCGAATTTCGGTGAGAATTTCGCCAGGCTGCAGGGCAGTAGCATAAAAACCAAAGAAAAACTCATCAATGGGAACTGTTCGTTTGCCGCCGGCACCGGTAATTTCTATTTCCGCCCCCAGGGCAATCATCACCGCCGGGTGGTCGTTGGCCGCATCGCCGTGGGCGATGTTGCCACCTATGGTGCCCATGTTGCGCACTTGGGGGTCAGCAATGAGTTTGGTCGCGTCGGCGAAAATGGGGTAGCGCGCCCGGATAATCGGGCTCTCTTCCAGCTCGGCCTCCCGGGTGAGTGCCCCGATTTTCAACCATCCGCCTTCTTCTTTTACATAAGACAAGCCAGGAATGCCGTTGATGTCGATCAAAAACTCCGGCGTAGCCAGGCGCAGCTTCATCATGGGAATGAGGCTGTGCCCACCAGCCAAAACTTTTGCTTCGTCACCATGCTCCTGTAGCAGCGCAATGGCTTCTTCTAAGGTCCTTGGTGCTGCATAGTCAAAGGGTGCAGGAATCATAGTAAGTTTGGATTATTGAATTGGGTTATGAATTTAAAATTTGCTTGCGTTGAAAATACCCCATACAGCTTCTATATACATAGTAAAAACTGCCATTTACCCATACTCCCACCAGTACCAGCACAGCCCCATAGGCATGCTCCAGCCAGCCCCCGTTCATTTTTCCCACCCACACCAGGGCAGCGCCCAGCACCACCAGCATGGCGGCATACCAGCTACGCCGGCCTCTGTAATTGAGAAAAATGAACAGTAGCGTCAATAGACAAAACAACCCATATACCCAGGAAGTCCAGGAAAAGGAACCTGCCGCAGCAGGGGTGCTGCACAAGCCCAGTGCAGTAGAATATGCAATAACGCACAAAGGGCACTTGGGAAGCAAGACAATGAGCAAGCCACCCCAAAACGAATATTTTTCCGCACGTCTTCTTTGACGCAACCGGCAGGTACATGCGGTTGCGGTCCTGCATTCAGACTTCTGGGAATCGGTCACGCTGGTGAAGTTTCCCTAAATTTTGGAAATATTGAGCTAAAATCAAAAAGCTGAATGCTTTAAATTTCAAGATTAGAGAAAATACTTCCCATTCAGGGATACCGATAGAAATGAATGCGCCATTTGGGGGAAGATTCTAAATGGTACCGATTCGTTTTTCGTATAAATCCTTGCTCTCGGCAATGGTAGCATTGAGGTCTTCCATGATCTGAGCCACTTTGGATTCTATGTTTTGCAGGCCGGTATTGATTTCGGCTATCTGCCCCAGGGCAATGGCCACTTCCAGGGCTTTGATCACATCTACTGCTTCTTCGTGCAGGCTGCGCAACTGCTCAATGGCATAAGCCGT
>RFHT01000174.1 GCA_003696835.1 Bacteroidota bacterium | reverse complement strand
CAATATGTGGTAAAGTGCAAAAATTAATGCGATTGTGGAGAAAAATAAAGAGATGGCCTGAAAAAACGCTTGAACAAACAGCTGGCCCCGAAAACCGGCCTGGCTAAGGGGCACCGCTGCAGCCCTTTTTTAAAAAAGGGCCAGCGGGCCGCATTTCCATTTAAAAATTACCAAAAAACTTCCAGTATTGCTGAAATTTTGTAAATTGTCCCACACACTAATAAGCATCTATGGCTCGAAAAATTCTTACATCAACCAGTTATCCCGCAGGAAGCAATTTTCATTATTACCACCTGCCCAAGGGCATGCTCAAAGTTACTGTAATGGAAATTCCCCTGGCCGGGGGCCGCAAAAACTACGACATCAGTGCCACGGAAGTCATGATTCCCGACCCGCAACAGCGCTATTTTTTTCGCTACCACGCCAATGCCTTCTCCAACGACAAAATTGACATTCAATTTAGTAAGGAAGGCTTTCTCAAGCGCATAGACACCACCATGGAAGACAAAACCGGCGCAGTGGTGGATGCCATCGTAGATACGGTGGCCGAAGTGGCCAAGGCCGTGACGGGCCTGCGTTCGGTGGGGGAGCCGGTCAAGCTGTTTGAGGAAATCATCGACCCCTTTGACGAGGCCACCATGAGCCGCATCAACGGCATGCTGGCCCAGGTGGGCAATGGCTTTACCCTGGGGCTGGAGCCTCTGGTGGCCACACAGGCATCAGGCGAAAGCAGCAGCCTGGAGTCTGGCCCCGAGACTCCCACAGGCGCAAACCTCTTTGGGGTGTACTGCCGGCCGGTGGAGCCCTACCAGTTCATTGTGCGCAGCGGCAATGTGGAGCAGCGCCAGCTCGTGATGCTGCCCCACCACGAGGTGGTGCACTTTGTAGAAATTCCCTACGCCCGCTTTGTCACCAATAAATTCACCATGGAATTTAACGACACGGGTTACCCCATCAGCATACATGTGGAAAAGCCCAGCCAGGCCCTGGCCATTATAGAGATGCCCCTGCGTGTGATCAAGGCCATACTCGACATTCCCGCTCAGATATTCCAGTTCAGAATCAACTACAACAACCAGCGCCTGCAGTCGGTAAAAAGCGAACAGGCCCTGCAGCAGGCCCTACAGCAAAGAGAAGCCCAAAACCGCCAGCTCCAGCAGCAAGCCAGCCAGGCCGAAGCGGCCGAAACGGTTGCCAGAGCCAAAATTGAAGAGCTGGAAGGTACGGTCAGAACGTATCAGGAAAGACTGGCCTCCAACTAGGGGCCATAAGTAACAAATCCTCTCCAAAGTGGAGAGGATTTATCATATACTGATACCACAATTTTAAGCTGTAGGGGAAGGATTCGAACCTTCACGGGGAAGTTAGTCCCATGGTACAGGATTTATCCCAATTTCCCCACCCCCGAGACCAGAGGGCATGGCTGCCAGTTTCATCACCCTACAGTGTGTTGGAAGAACTTATTTATGACAAAGCTATAAAAGCCTGCAATAAATTCAAAATAATTCAATAAAATATTTTAATTTTTATCACATTTTTAATAATTGGTCTAATCGTTAAAAATTTGGCAAAAATACTCATAGAATATGGCTTCAAATTTAGAAATTGATAAACTGGACCTGCAGATTTTGTCCATGCTGATGGAAAATGCCCAAATGCCCTATACCGAAATCGCCAAAAAGCTGGTGGTATCGGGCGGCACCGTGCACGTGCGCATGAAAAAACTCACTTCCATGGGCATCGTCAAGGGCTCTCACCTCGAAATTGACCCCAGTATGCTGGGCTACGACATTTGCGCTTTCGTGGGCATGTTTCTCGAAAAGGGCTCCCTGTACAACCGCATCGTCAAGCAACTCCAAAAAATTCCCGAGATCATAGAAATTCACTACACCACCGGCCGTTATGGCATTTTTCTGAAAATCATCAGCCGCAACACCCGGGAGCTCAGGAGCGTATTAAACGACAAAATCCAGCCCATAGAGGGCATTCAGCGAACAGAGACCTTCATTTCTCTGGAAGAAAGCCTGAAACGTCCCATACAGATTCTCAGGGAGGAAGAGCTCGAAACCTAAAAAAGGCCCTTCCAGGAGGAAGCGCCTTTTTCGTTGTGATGTGGTAGAAGCTGTAGGGGAAGGATTCGAACCTTCACGAGGCGGTTGGTCTCCATCAAGGAGATTTGTCCCTAAACCCTCACCCCCGAGACCAGAGGGCATGGCTGCCAGTTTCATCACCCTACAGTATGTTCAAAGATCATTTGCTACTATGAGCAGAACTGATACCCCAAAGGTAGGAGGAGAGAATTAATTTTGCAAATATTTCATACAACTATTTTTATTTTCCTAAAATTTGCAAAAAATACCCATGATTATTAAAAATATTTAAAATTTTAACTGTTAACCTCCCCTCAAATTGAGAGATTTTTATTTGGGATTAATGCCGGATTATGCGTATCGATATTCTTACATGTTTGCCGCAGTTGCTGGAGAGCCCCTTGTCGCACAGTATTCTCAGGCGTGCCCAGGATAAGGCCCTGCTGGAAGTGCACGTACACGACCTGCGTGACTACAGCGGCAACAAGCACCGGCAGATAGACGACTACCCCTACGGAGGTGGAGCCGGCATGGTGATGAAAGTAGAACCCATTGCCCGCTGCATACGGGCCCTGCAGGCCGAGCGAAGCTATGACGAAGTGATCTTTCTTACACCCGACGGAGCAACCTTCAACCAGCAAATGGCCAACGAGCTTTCCCTGAAGCAAAACCTCATATTGCTGGCAGGTCATTACAAGGGAATTGACCAGCGAGCCAGGGACCTCTTCGTCACCCGGGAAATTTCCATAGGCGATTACGTGCTTTCGGGGGGCGAACTCCCCGCCCTGGTAGTAACCGATGCCATTGGCAGGCTCATACCGGGGGTGCTGGGCGATGAATCCTCAGCCCTCTCCGACTCTTTTCAGGACCAGCTGCTGGATGCGCCCGTATATACCCGCCCGGCCGACTTCGAGGGCCACCGTGTGCCGGATGTCTTGCTTTCGGGCCACGCCAAAAAGATCGAAGACTGGCGCGAGGAGCAGGCCCTGGAAAAGACCCGCCGCCGCCGCCCCGACCTGCTGGACCAGGAGGAGGGATAGGCGCCCTGCTGCCGCATTAGCTGAAGCCGCTGGCCCCTGAGCCCTGCTTCTGGCTTGCATAAGCCTTGCAACGGCCTGGCCGCACATTTTCTCAGCGCATTTTGTGTAATTCTTTCGCTCCTTTTTTGGGCAATTCAAAAGAAAGTTATACCTTTGCAGTCCGTAATTGAAAAGGTCATGGAAGAGTTAATAAAATTGGTACAGGCAGAGTATGAGCGCGAGGATATGCCCGACTTTAAAGCTGGCGACAACGTGATTGTACACGTGCGCATACGCGAAGGTGAAAAAGAGCGCGTGCAGCAGTTTAAAGGCGTGTGCATTCAGCGCAGAGGAGAAGGAGCCACTGAGACATTCACCGTTCGGAAAATTTCCAGCGGAATAGGCGTAGAAAGAATCTTTCCTGTGCACAGCCCCAGCATCGAAAAAGTAGAGGTGGTGAGAAGGGGCAAGGTGCGAAGAGCCCGCCTGTTTTACCTGCGGGATAAAATCGGTAAAAAAGCGCGCATCAAGGAGCTCAGGACTTAAATGTAGCGCTGCAACGTGGATTTGGCTCTGGCCCATGGCTTTTGGCACAAAATTTATGGGTACACCTAAAAAATCTGGCAGCACTATTGATTTGTCAAATTTACTTTTCTACCTTTGCAAAGCTTTTTTGAAAAGTGCGTTTTTGCCGGTGTAGCTCAGTTGGCCAGAGCAGCTGATTTGTAATCAGCGGGTCGGCGGTTCGAATCCGTCCACCGGCTCAAAACCTCAAAAAGCAGTTTTCTGCAAACACCTGAATAACAAGTTCTTATATATATACCCTAGCTGAAAACGGACATTTGTACCACTCAGCATATTGAGTTTATAAAATGGGGAGATACCGAAGCGGTCAAACGGGGCAGACTGTAAATCTGTTGGCTTAGCCTTCGTAGGTTCGAATCCTGCTCTCCCCACCATGAGTGGAGCTTGCCCCTGGCGGGCTTCCGGCATGAAAAAAGGCGTTCTTTCAAACATATTGGATTTCCCTCCGGGTTTGTGAATAAGCTCTTTGTAACCAAGCAATCAGCCTGAGCCCGGAAACCATAAGCGGGAGTAGCTCAGTTGGTAGAGCATCAGCCTTCCAAGCTGAGGGTCGCGGGTTCGAATCTCGTCTCCCGCTCAACATGATGAGAAGGCTTGGGATGAACACATAGCGGGTAAGTTTTATTATCTGATTCTGCATGTTTGCCCAGCCTCACTTATCTATTCCCTGCCAATGTAGCTCAGTTGGTAGAGCACTTCCATGGTAAGGAAGGGGTCACCGGTTCAAATCCGGTCATTGGCTCAAAAAATTCCCAGCAGGGATTTTTTTTTAACTACTTCTTAGCAAATAACTTGAAACTTTGAAATAAGATGGCAAAGGAAAAATTTCAACGTAACAAACCCCACGTGAATATTGGTACCATCGGGCACGTGGACCATGGTAAAACTACCCTCACTGCCGCCATTACTCAGGTATTGGCCAAGCAGGGCCTGTCTGAAGTAAAAAGCTTCGACGCCATTGACAACGCTCCTGAAGAAAAAGAACGAGGGATTACCATTAATACAGCTCACGTCGAATACGAAACCGAAAAAAGGCACTACGCACACGTGGACTGCCCCGGTCACGCCGACTACGTGAAAAACATGGTTACGGGTGCTGCCCAGATGGACGGTGCCATTATCGTGGTGGCTGCTACGGATGGTCCTATGCCTCAAACCCGCGAACACATTCTGCTGGCCCGCCAGGTGGGTGTACCTGCCCTGGTGGTATTTATGAATAAAGTGGACCTCGTTGACGACGAAGAACTGCTCGAACTGGTAGAGCTCGAAATTCGCGAGCTGCTTTCCAGCTACGACTTCCCCGGCGACGATGTGCCCGTTATACAAGGTTCTGCACTGGGGGCCCTCAATGGAGAGCCTGAGTGGGAAGCCAAAGTAATGGAACTCATGAACGCCGTGGACGAATACATCCCCACTCCTCTGCGCGACACCGAGAAAGACTTTCTCATGCCTGTGGAAGACGTATTCTCCATTACCGGCCGCGGTACCGTGGCTACCGGCAGAATCGAAAGAGGTGTTATCAACTCCGGCGACCCCGTTGAAATCATCGGCCTTCGCCCCGTTGAAGAAAAACCCCTCACCTCGGTGGTTACCGGTGTGGAAATGTTCCGCAAAATCCTCGACAGAGGCGAAGCCGGCGACAACGTAGGGCTGCTCCTCAGGGGGATTGACAAAAAATCTATCAAGCGGGGAATGGTTATTGCCAAACCCAAAAGCGTAACCCCCCACACCAAGTTCAAAGCTGAGATTTACGTGCTCGGCAAAGACGAAGGGGGACGCCATACGCCTTTCTTCTCCAACTACCGCCCGCAGTTTTACTTCCGCACCACCGACGTAACGGGTGTGATGAAACTGCCCGAAGGTGTGGATATGGTGATGCCCGGCGACAACGTTACCATTACCGTTGAGCTGATTTACCCCATCGCCATGGAGAAAGGCCTGCGCTTCGCTATTCGTGAAGGTGGCCGTACCATTGGTGCTGGTCAGGTTGTTGAGATCATCGAGTAATCGAATAAACGAACCCATCGGACGTTCCCTTTGTGGAACGTCCGGTATTTTGGCGTTTACGGGCGTAGCTCAAGTGGTAGAGCGACGGTCTCCAAAACCGTAGGCTGAGGGTTCGAGTCCTTCCGCCCGTGCAACACAGTACATAATGAACAAGTTTAAAGCTGTATTTAAAGAATATACTGACGAGCTGCTCTACAAAGTGCAGTGGCCTTCACTGGAAGAGCTGCAAAGCAGCACCGTGACCGTGTTAGTAGCTTCTATCTTGATTGCTTTGGTGATATTTATCATGGACATCGTTTTTGAAACGACCATGTCTGGTTTGTACGCAATTTTTAACGGTTAGGAACCCCAGCTGAGATGGCCAAAGAATGGTACGTAATCCGTGCAGTTAGCGGCAAGGAAAAAAAAGTAAAGCAATACCTTGAAAGTGAGATCGAGCGCCTCAACTTGCAAGATACCATCTCTCAGGTATTGATTCCTACCGAGAAAGTGTTTGAAATGCGCAACGGGAAGAAAAAACTTCGCGAGCGCAATTTCCTGCCCGGGTACATTCTCGTAGAGTGCGACCTGGAGTCCGAAGTGATTCCCGTTATCAAGGATGTACCCAACGTCATTGGGTTTCTTACCGAAACCCGGGGCGGCAAGCCCGTGCCCTTGCGGGAGGCCGAGGTAAACAAAATCCTGGGTAAGGTAGATGAAATGAATGAAAAGGGCGAAATGCCCGAAGAGCCCTTCATCAAGGGAGAATCTGTAAAAGTGATGGCCGGCCCCTTCAATGGGTTTACCGGTACCATAGAAGAAATTTATGAAGATAAGAAAAAGCTCAAGGTGGTGGTCAAAATCTTCGGACGAAACACCCCTATTGAGCTGAACTATTTTCAGGTGGAAAAAGAGTTTTAATATAGATGCGCCAGCTGCTTGGCAGTAAGGATGCTGTGTGAGCCAGTTTTCCTTAACGCTTCCCTCCCAAACAGTCATGCGCAACAACAATGCTACAAAGCAATGGCAAAGCAAATTGAAACTTATGTAAAACTCCAGGTCAGAGGTGGACAGGCCAACCCGGCTCCCCCTATCGGTCCTGCATTGGGTGCCAAAGGGCTCAATATTATGGAGTTTTGCAAGCGCTTCAATGCTCAGACCCAGGACAAAATGGGCCAGGTGCTTCCCGTGGTCATTACAGTATATAAGGACAAGAGTTTTGACTTCATCATCAAGACCCCTCCTGCTGCTGTACTGCTGATGGAAGCCGCCAAAATCAAAAAAGGCTCGCCCGAACCCAACCGCAACAAGGTGGGGAAAGTAAGCTGGGATGACGTTAGAAGCATTGCAGAAACCAAAATGCCCGACCTCAATGCATTTACGGTAGAAGCCGGCATGAGAATGGTGGCTGGTACCGCCCGCAGCATGGGGCTGCTGGTAGTAGGTACGCCCCCCTGGCAGGAGAATTAAGGGAGTAGAAAAAGGCGCTCAGGACCGCTATGGCCCCGAACTGCCGCCCAATTTTACCCCCATAGCCTTCACTAATAAAAAACACTATGGCAAGAGTTGGAAAAAAACATAAACAGGCACTCGCAATGGTGGATAGAGTTAAAGAATATCCACTCAAAGAAGCCTGCCAACTGGTGAAGGATACTTGCTATACAAATTTTGATGCCTCTGTGGACATGCACGTACGCCTGGGGGTGGACCCCCGCCAGGCCGACCAGATGGTTCGCGGAGTGGCTACCCTGCCGCATGGCACGGGCAAGGAAGTACGCGTGCTCGTACTCACTACGCCCGACAAGGAAGAAGCCGCCCGTGAAGCCGGTGCCGACCACGTTGGCCTTGACGACTATATCCAGAAAATTCAGGGAGGGTGGACCGACATAGACGTGGTCGTTTGTTCGCCCGACGTGATGCCCAAAGTGGGACGACTTGGACGCATACTGGGACCCCGGGGCCTGATGCCCAACCCCAAAAGCGGAACCGTTACCCCCGATGTGGCTAAAGCGGTAAAGGAAGTCAAAGCAGGTAAAATCGACTTCCGGGTCGATAAAACTGGCATCGTGCACACATCTATTGGCAAAGTATCTTTTACAGCTGATCAGCTGGCAGAAAACGCTACGGAACTTTTGCAGACCCTGCAAAGGCTCAAGCCCTCCACATCCAAAGGTGTGTATTTTAAGTCTATTGCCATCGCCCCCACCATGGGCCCCGGTATCAAAATAGACAAGTCAAGTGTTCCAGGAATTTAAGCTTAGAAAAGAAACCGTATGACCAAGGAACAAAAATACAAACTGGTTGAGGAGTTGACAGAAGTATTCAAAGAATACCCCAACTTCTACATTGCGGACGCTGGCGGGCTCACGGTGGAAAAGGTCAACAAACTGCGCAGACTGTGCCACGAAAAGGAGGTGAAGCTTCAAATGGTGAAGAACACCCTCATACGCAAAGCGCTAGAAAAAGTGGACGGAGACTTCTCTGAGGTGTATGAAATCCTCAAGCAGCCCTCTTCCATCTTCTTTACCACCGCCGAAAATCCCAGCGTACCTGCCAAGATCATCCAGGAGTTCAGGAAATCTGAAGAAAAGCCCGTGCTCAAAGCGGCCGTCATCGACACCGCCGTCTTTGTAGGCGATGAGCAGCTCAAGGCGCTTTCCAACATGAAGTCCAAAAACGAACTCATTGGAGATATCGTTGGCTTGTTGCAGAGCCCGGCCAAAAACGTCATCTCGGCCCTGCAGTCGGGGGGCGGCAAACTCGCCGGAATTCTCAAAACGCTCTCCGAGAGAGCCGAATCATAACTTTAAACTTTATTTTTTCTTTTATTTCGAATTAACTACTAAACCGGATAAAAAATGGCAGATCTGAAAGCTTTCGCCGAGCAGTTGGTAAATCTCACGGTTAAAGAAGTAAATGAGTTAGCCGACATACTGAAAGAAGAATACGGCATAGAACCCGCAGCCGCTGCGGTAGCTGTTGCAGCTCCCGCAGGTGATGGAGGTGGGGAAGGTGCCGCCGAGCAAACCGAGTTCGACGTGATTTTGAACAGCCCCGGTGGCGCAAAACTCAATGTCGTAAAAATGGTTAAAGCGATTACCGGCCTTGGCCTCAAAGAAGCCAAAGCCCTCGTGGACTCAGCTCCCGCTCCTGTTAAGGAAAAAATTTCCAAGGAAGAAGCCGAGTCGATCAAACAACAATTGGAAGAAGCTGGTGCTGAGGTAGAACTGAAATAGCCGCCCCTATGGACGGCAATGCCAGTCTACCCCATACAATAGACCTGATTCTATGCAATCAGGTCTATTTGCCTATGTTTTGATATTACGATCCAGCACAATATTTTCTGTGTTTTGTAGTTCTTTATGTACTTTCACCCCTAAAATATTACGAGTTTGGCTAGTACGCAGGATACTAAAAGAGTTAACTTCTCGAAAATTCGGAAAGTAATTACCTATCCCGATTTTCTGGAAGTCCAGTTGCGCTCCTTCATGGACTTTATGCAGGTGGATACCCCACCTGACAAACGAAAAGAGGAAGGCCTCTACAAGGTGTTTAAAGAGAATTTCCCCATTTCGGATGCCAGGGAAAACTTTGTACTGGAGTTCCTCGATTACTATATCGATCCCCCCCGCTATACCATTGACGAATGTAAAAGCCGGGGGCTTACCCACTCTGTAGCCCTCAAGGCTAAACTCTTCCTCTATTGCACCGACCCCGAAAACGAAGACTTCGAGCCGGTGACGCAGGAAGTGTACCTGGGAAATATCCCCTACATGACGGAGCATGGTACCTTTATCATCAACGGTGCTGAGCGCGTTGTCGTTAGTCAGCTGCACCGCTCCCCCGGTGTGTTCTTTGGCCAGTCTTATCACGCCAACGGAACCAAGCTGTACTCGGCCCGCATCATCCCCTTCAAGGGATCCTTGATAGAATTCTCTACCGACGTGAACAACGTCATGTATGCCTACATCGACAGGAAGAAGAAATTTCCTGTCACTACCCTCTTGCGTGCCATTGGGTACAGCTCCGATAAGGACATACTCGAAATCTTTGGCCTGGCCGAGGAAATGAAGGTGACCAAAACCAACCTCAAAAAAGCCGTTGGCCGCAAACTGGCTGCCCGTATCCTCAGAACCTGGACCGAAGACTTCGTAGATGAAGACACGGGGGAAGTGGTTTCCATTACCCGTAACGAGGTAATTTTTGAACGCGACCACATCATTCAGAAAGAGGACATTGAGCAAATTTTTGACTCAGGGGTAGCCTCTATCATACTGGTAGCTGAGTCGGCCAACGCTGCGGAGTATTCCATTATTTACAACACCCTGCAGCGCGACAACTCCAACTCTCAAAGTGAAGCCGTTGACCTCATTTACCGCCAGCTGAGAAATGCTGAGCCCCCAGATGAGGAAACGGCCAAAAGTGTGATTGACAAGCTGTTTTTCAGCGACAAACGCTACGACCTGGGAGAAGTAGGGCGCTACCGCCTCAACAAAAAACTTCACAACACCTTTGAGGAAGACAGCCAGGTGCTGACCAAGACCGACATCATCCGCATAGTGGAATACCTCGTGGAGCTGCAAAACAGCAAAACCAATGTGGATGACATCGACCACCTGAGCAACCGGCGGGTACGCACCGTGGGTGAGCAGCTGTACGCTCAGTTTAGCGTGGGCCTTGCCCGTATGGCGCGCACCATTCGCGAGCGCATGAACATTCGCGACAATGAGGTGTTTACCCCGGCCGACCTCATCAATGCCCGTACGCTTTCCAGCGTCATCAATTCATTCTTTGGTACCAACCAGCTCAGCCAGTTTCTGGATCAGACCAACCCCCTGGCAGAGCTCACCCATAAACGCAGGGTATCGGCTCTGGGCCCGGGTGGCCTTTCACGCGAGCGTGCAGGCTTTGAAGTGCGGGACGTGCACTACACCCACTACGGCCGCCTGTGCCCCATCGAAACCCCCGAAGGCCCCAACATTGGCCTCATTTCCTCCCTTTGCACCTACGCCAAAATTAATGAAATGGGCTTCATTGAAACGCCCTACCGCAAAGTGGAAAAAGGCGTGGTTTCTGACGATACCATTTACCTCAGCGCCGAAGAAGAGGATGAGCAGATCATTGCCCAGTCCAACGCCCCCCTGGATGACAAAGGCACCTTTGTCAACAACCGGGTAAAGGCCAGAAAGATGGGCGACTTCCCCGTGGTGGAGCCCGCCGAAGTGGACTACATGGATGTGGCGCCCAACCAGATTGTGAGTGTGGCGGCCTCCCTGATCCCCTTCCTCGAAAACGACGACGCCAACCGCGCCCTCATGGGCTCCAACATGCAACGGCAGGCCGTGCCCCTGCTCAAGCCCGAAGCCCCCATTGTGGGTACCGGGATTGAAGAAAAAGTAGCCCTGGACTCCCGCTCCATGATGAGAGCCAGTGGCCCCGGTGTGGTAGAGTACGTCGATGGCAGCAAAATCGTGATTCGCTACGAACGCGACGTCATAGACGACCTGGTGAGCTTCGACTCCAATGTGCAAACCTATGAGGTGCCCAAGTTTAAGCGCACCAACCAGAATACTTGTATCAACCTGCGCCCCTGTGTGCGCGTAGGCGACCGCGTGGAAGCCGGTACGGTCATTGCCGATGGCTACTCCACCGAAGACGGGGAGCTGGCACTGGGCAAAAACCTGCTGGTGGCCTTCATGCCCTGGCAGGGATACAACTTTGAGGACGCCATTGTGATTTCGGAGCGCGTGGTGGCTGAGGATGTGTACACCTCCATTCACATTGAGGAATTTGAAATGCAGGTGCGCGACACCAAGCGCGGTGAGGAAGAACTCACCCGCGAAATCCCCAATGTGAGCGAGGAAGCCATCAAGCACCTCGATGACAACGGCCTCATTCGCATAGGTGCTGAAGTGAATCCCGGCGATATCCTCATCGGGAAAATCACCCCCAAAGGGGAGTCCGACCCTACGCCGGAAGAAAAGCTGCTGCGCGCCATTTTTGGCGACAAGGCCGGGGACGTGAAGGATGCCTCCTTGCGTGTACCACCTTCTATCAAAGGGGTAGTGATCGACAAAAAGCTTTTCTCCAAGGAGAAAAAGGAGAGCAAAGCCAAAGCACGCGACAAAAAGCTGCTGGCACGCCTTGAAGAGCGCTACAATGCCGAACTGACCGAAATGCACCAACTGATGGTGTCCAAGCTGCTGGCCCTGCTGGGCAATACCCGCTCAAAAGGCGTGAAGAACAAGTTTAATGAAGAAGTGGTGCCTTCCGGTAAGAAATTTACCGAAAAAACCCTCTCGGCATTAAACTTCCTCGACATCATTCCCAGCGACTGGACGGCCAATGCGGAACTCAACACCAATGTCGAGCGTTTGTTCCGGAACTATAAGCGCAAATTTGACCTCATAGAAGGCAAGTTCCGCCGTGAAGAGTATCAGATTCGCGTAGGAGATGAACTGCCCTCGGGGATTTTGAAGCTGGCCAAAGTATATGTAGCCAAAAAGCGCAAGCTCAAAGTAGGCGACAAAATGGCCGGCCGGCATGGCAACAAGGGCGTGGTGTCCAAAATTGTTCCGGTGGAGGACATGCCCTTCCTCGAAGATGGTACCCCGGTTGACATCGTACTCAACCCCCTGGGCGTACCCTCGCGTATGAACCTGGGCCAGGTGTATGAAACCATTCTGGGGTGGGCCGGTAAAAAGCTGGGGGTAAAATTTGCCACGCCCATCTTTGACGGCGCTTCTATGGAGGAGGTGAACAAATACCTCAAAGAAGCCAAGCTGCCCGATTACGGTGTAACCCGCCTGCGCAACGGCCAGACCGGTGAGCTCTTCCACGAATCTACCACCGTGGGCATGATCTATATGCTCAAGCTCATCCACCTGGTAGATGATAAAATGCACGCACGCTCCATCGGGCCTTACTCCCTCATTACCCAGCAGCCGCTGGGTGGTAAAGCCCAGTTTGGTGGCCAGCGATTTGGAGAGATGGAAGTGTGGGCACTGGAAGCCTTTGGGGCAGCACATATTTTGCGGGAAATGCTCACCGTGAAGTCTGACGACGTAGTGGGCAGAGCCAAAGTGTATGAAGCCATCGTAAAAGGCGATGTGATGCCATCACCCGGAGTTCCCGAATCATTCAATGTATTGATTCACGAGCTCAGAGGCCTGGCACTGGAAGTGACCCTGGATTAAATTTTCCTTATGTTTGACATTAATATCGGAGGAATATAATGCCCATCGCTAAAAAAACTAAAATTAACAGTGATTTTCAACGAATCACGATAAGCCTTGCCTCTCCCGAAGCGATTCTCAATCGTTCTAATGGGGAGGTGCTAAAACCTGAGACGATCAATTACCGGACGTACAAACCCGAAAAAGACGGCTTGTTTTGTGAGCGCATTTTCGGGCCGGTAAAAGATTATGAGTGCCACTGTGGCAAATACAAGCGCATACGTTACAAGGGAATTATCTGTGACCGCTGTGGGGTGGAAGTGACCGAAAAGAAGGTGCGCCGCGAACGCATGGGGCATATACAGCTGGTGGTACCGGTGGCCCATATCTGGTATTTCCGCACCCTGCCCAGCAAGATCGGCTACCTCTTAGGGCTCACCTCCAAAAAACTGGATCAGATCATCTACTATGAGCGCTATGTGGTGATCAACCCCGGTGTGATGGAGAACGAAGGGATTCAGCGCATGGACTTCCTCACCGAAGAGGAATACCTCACCATACTGGAATCCCTGCCCAAAGAAAACCAAAACCTGCCTGAGGAGGATCCCCAGAAGTTTGTTGCCAAGATGGGGGCAGATGCTTTGGAGGCCATTCTCAGCACCATAGACCTGGATGAGCTCTCGTACAGCCTGCGGCAAAAAGCTGCCAATGAGACCTCGCAGCAGCGGAAAAACGACGCCCTCAAGCGCCTTAAAGTGGTGGAAGCTTTTCGTGCGGCCAACCGCCGCATTGAAAACCGCCCCGAATGGATGGTAGTGCGCATTGTACCCGTCATCCCGCCCGAGTTGCGGCCCCTGGTGCCTCTTGAAGGCGGGCGTTTTGCTACCTCTGACCTCAACGACCTCTACCGCAGGGTGATTATTCGCAACAACCGCCTCAAGCGCCTCATTGAGATCAAGGCGCCCGAGGTGATCCTGCGCAACGAAAAGCGCATGCTGCAGGA
Organism: Bacteroidota bacterium; assembly: GCA_003696835.1. GTDB lineage: Bacteria > Bacteroidota > Bacteroidia > J057 > J057 > J057. The sequence goes on along the minus strand of RFHT01000174.1, from coordinate 8,669 downwards.
GGCGGTGGATTCCCTCTTTGACAATACCCGTAAAGTAAATGCGGTGCGTTCCGATTCCAACCGGGCCCTCAAGTCGCTCTCCGACATGCTCAAGGGCAAGCAGGGGCGCTTCCGCCAAAACCTGCTCGGTAAGCGGGTGGACTATTCCGGGCGTTCGGTCATTGTGGTAGGGCCGCAGCTGCAGCTGCATGAGTGTGGGCTGCCCAAAAGCATGGCGGCTGAGCTCTTCAAACCCTTTGTGATACGCAAGCTCATCGAAAGGGGCATTGTAAAAACGGTAAAAAGTGCCAAAAAGCTCGTTGACCGGCGCGATCCCGTTATCTGGGACATACTGGAAAACGTGCTCAAAGGGCACCCCGTGCTGCTCAACCGGGCTCCCACCCTGCACCGTCTGGGTATTCAGGCTTTCATGCCCCGCCTGGTCGAAGGGAAGTCCATACAGCTTCACCCCCTGGTGTGTACGGGTTTCAACGCCGACTTTGACGGCGACCAAATGGCCGTGCACGTGCCCCTGAGCAACGAAGCCTGTCTGGAAGCCATTATCCTTATGCTTTCCAGCCACAACATCCTTCATCCGGCCAACGGCTCACCCATTACTCTGCCTACCCAGGACATGGTACTGGGGGTGTATTACCTCACCAAAGGACGGCCCAAGCAAAAAGGAGAAGGATTGCTCTTTGGAAGCCCCCAGGAAGTGGAAATCGCCTTTAATGAAGGCGTAGTAGCCAAGCATGCCATCATCAAGGTGCGCCTGCCCAAGCGCGACCCCGAAACCGGCGACATACTGGTAGATGAAGCCACCGGTAACCCACAAACGGAAATCGTCGATACCACCGTAGGCAGGGTGCTCTTCAACAAAATCGTGCCTGAGCGCGTGGGCTTTGTGAACATGCTGCTGAGTAAAAAATCGATGCGGACGGTGATCAACGACATTTTCCGCCGCGTAGGGCTGGTAGATACCGTGAAATTCCTCGATGACCTCAAGGACATGGGATTCCGCGAAGCATTTGAAGGCGGCCTTTCCTTTGCCCTGAATGAGGTATTGATTCCCAAAGAGAAAGACGAGCTCATTCGCAAGGCCGAAGAGCAGATAGAAGAAGTAATGAGCTACTACAACATGGGCCTCATTACTGAAAACGAACGTTACAACAAGGTCATTGACATTTGGACCACCACCAACCGCGAACTCACCGATGCCCTCATGGATCAGCTGGAGCACGACAAGGATGGGTTTAACAACATCTTTATGATGTTTCACTCCGGTGCACGGGGGTCCAAAGAGCAGATCCGCCAGCTGGGGGGTATGCGTGGGCTGATGGCCAAACCGCAGAAAACCCTCAAGGGAAGTGCTGGAGAGATCATCGAAAACCCCATTTTGGCCAACTTCAAAGAAGGCTTGTCTGTACTGGAGTACTTCATCTCTACCCACGGTGCCCGTAAAGGCTTGGCCGATACGGCCCTCAAAACTGCCGACGCCGGTTATCTCACCCGTCGTTTGGTAGATGTGGCTCAGGATGTAATCATCAAAGAGGAAGACTGTGGTACGCTGAGGGGGCTCACCATTTCAGCCCTCAAAGAAAGCGAAGAGGTGATTCAGCCCCTGGGTGAACGAATACTGGGGCGCGTAATCCTCGACGACCTCTACGACCCCATTAGCGAAGAGCTGATCATACGGGCAGGCGAGGAAATCGACGAGGCAGTGGCTGCACAAATTGATGAGTCGGCCATCGAAGAAGTAGAAATACGCTCTGTACTCACCTGTGAATCCAAGGAGGGGGTATGCGCCAAATGCTATGGCCGTAACCTGGCCAACGGCCGCCTGGTAGAAGCCGGCGAAGCCGTAGGGGTAGTGGCTGCCCAGTCCATTGGAGAGCCCGGTACCCAGCTTACGCTGCGTACCTTCCACACGGGAGGTACTGCTTTGCGCGATGTGGCAGCCAGCCAACTGGTGGCCAAGTTTTCCGGTAAAATTGAGCTGGAAAATGTGAAAGTGGCCGAGCAGGAAGCCAATGGCGAGAAGGTAAAAGTGGTGATCAGCCGTACCGGCAAACTGAAGATACTCGACAGCAAGTCGCGCATACTGTTCTCCAACAAAGTGCCTTATGGCTCCATCCTCTATGTGGAAGACGGCCAGAAGGTGGAAAAAGGCGAGCTCATGTGTAGCTGGGACCCCTACAACTCTGTGATCATCTCAGAGTTTGAAGGTAAGGTGGTGTTTGAAGATGTGAAAGAAGGGGTGACCTATCTGGAGGATATAGACGAGGCCACAGGCCGTAAAGAGAAGGTGATCATCGACAGCCGGGACAAATCGATCAACCCCACCATCATCATCGTCAATGACCGGGGTGAGGAGCTGCGCTCTTACAACCTGCCGGTGGGTGCCCACCTGGTTGTAGAGGATGGCGAAACCCTTACGGCAGGACAAACGATGGTGAAAATCCCCCGTGCTAGTGGAGGTACTGCCGACATCACCGGTGGTTTGCCGCGTGTAACGGAGCTGTTTGAAGCCCGAAACCCCTCCAACCCCGCCGTGGTTACGGCCATTGAGGGCATCGTAAGGCTGGGCGGCATCAAGCGCGGAAACCGGGAGGTGTTTATAACGGCTCCGGATGAATCGGATGAACGCAAGTACATGATTTCGCTCAACAAGCACATATTGGTACACGATGGCGACTACGTGATGTCGGGCGAGATGCTTTCCGACGGGGCCATCGCTCCCAAGGACATCCTGGCCATCAAGGGCCCCAGTGCGGTGCAGGCCTACATCGTGAATGAAATTCAGGAGGTATATCGCATGCAGGGGGTACCCATCAACGACAAGCACATAGAAGTGATTGTACGCCAGATGATGCAGAAAGTAGAAATTGTGGATGCGGGCGATACCATCTTCCTGGAGAAGGAAATTGTGAATAAGATCGATTTTCAGGAGGAAAATGACTGGATTTTTGACAAGCTGGTGGTAGAAGATGCCGGCGGCTCAACCAGTCTGCGTCCGGGTCAGATCGTTTCCCGCCGCGACCTCAGAGACGAAAACTCCAAGTTGCGCAGGCAGGACAAAGAGCTGGTAAAGGCCCGTGAAGCGCGCCCGGCTGTGTGTCAGCCCGTACTCATGGGGATCACCCGTGCCTCCCTGGGTACCAAGAGCTGGCTCTCTGCGGCCTCCTTCCAGGAAACCACCAAAGTGCTGAGTGAAGCTTCCATCACGGCCAAAACCGATGAACTCATTGGTTTGAAGGAAAACGTGATTGTTGGCCACCTCGTCCCTGCTGGCACGGGCCAGCGTCGGTTTCAGAGCATAGTGGTAGGCGACATGGAAGAGTACAAGGCCAGGGCCGAACGCTCCAAAGCAGGTGGGCCCCGCCAACTGGTAACAGATTAATTCCATCTTGGATCAATACTGAATGGGAAGGAGGCTGTACAGCCTCCTTTTCCTTTTTCAGCTGTATGCTATTTATTTTGAGGTTCTTCGCTTATTTTTACCCTACAGAAAAAGCCTGTACCTTCATGGCACAACCTCCAGTATATGAATGAAGACAAAGTAAAAATCCTGGACCAGCCTGCCCTTGCCGCCCGGCTGAAAAGAATGGCTTATGAGGTGTTTGAAGCCACTTATCAGGAAAAAAAGCTGATTATTATCGGCATAGACGAGCGCGGAGGCTATCTGGCGGACAAATTGAGCGGCTTTTTAAAGGAAATCTCCCCCCAGGAGATTCTGCTCGTACAGGCCTACCTCGACAGGGCGTCCGATCCCGGCACCATCGGCATAGAGCTTTCGATTGACGACATCGGCTTGCTGGAAAATCAGGCCATACTGGTGGTGGATGATGTGCTGTACTCGGGCTATACCATGCTCAACGTAGTGGCTATCTTGCTGCAGGCGGGCCCCAAAATGATACAAACAGCGGCTCTGATCGACCGGGGGCACCGCAAAATGCCCGTCTCTCCCGACTTTGTGGGCATGGAACTGGCCACCACCATTCATCAGCATGTGAAAGTGGAAATTGATGGAGAAAAAGGGGTGGCAGAGGTGTTTTTAAGGTAGCATCAGATTTCGGGATCTTGCGACAATTCTTCCAGGCGACTTCTTTGGCTGGGGTCCAGACCGTTCAGGCCTTTCCTGGCCACCTCATCCAGCAAAAAATTCAGCTCAGACTCCTTGTCCATGAGGGGCCTTTGCTCCCTGCCGTTGTACAGCTGAATCATCACGGGCTCCTCTACCGGAGGGTTGAGGTCGATGTAGGTGGGTAGCTGCACCCGGCATACGAGCAAAAAGACCACCGATGCCAGCATGAAGCCCATCGCCATCAGGGGATATTGCTGCAATACATGTGGATGCAGCAGCAGGCTAAGGCATCCGCCGGCTATCATGCCGCCCAGGTGTTCTTCATAGCGGAAGCGGGAAGCCGAAGGCTCCAGCCTGTATAGGGAGTACAAAATGGCAGCCAGGCCAATCAGCCAGGCGGGTAATTGCAGTGGCAGAAAAAACAACTGCATCTGATGGCCGGGAAACAGCAGCAAGCAGGCCGTGATGAGGCCGCTCAGGGCGCCACTACTTCCCGTTGACTGGAAATAGGTGTCGTAGCGATGCACATGCAGGGCCAGCAGATTGCCCCCCAGCAACCCTCCCATATATGCCAGGAAAAAACTGTGCAGCATCATCTGCTCACGGTAGGACAGGGCAAAGCACAGCAATACAAACATGTTGAAAAAGAGAACCTGCCAGTTTTTGTGTACAAAACCAGCACTAATCAAACGGGCATATTGCTTATTGATGAGCACCCCGTCCACGTGCAGGGCGCACTTTCTGTAAAAAGCCGGGTCACGAAATGCCCGTATGGCTACAAGACAATTGGCAATGATCAGGAGTAGGGATGCGACGACAATTTCCAGCTGCATGTGTAAAATCTCCAATGGTGTTTTGGTTCATATCCTGCAGAGACGGTAAGCAAGAAATTGAGGAGCGGTAAAGGGCGGAGAAGCCCGGAAGCATAAGGTGATTCAAGCGTTCTGTAGCTGCTCGTTCAATCTTCCTCACACAGGCCGGACTCCCCTTGCCCATTACCCCAAACGCTATTTATACATAAGTAGATTTCATGTATTTACCTTTGAGAACGAGTACGCCGGGCTTGCTGTCACAGATGCGCGCCCACCTCAAAATACCAGTGATAGGGCTGATGCGTCTTAAAACAGTGTCTCCCGGTTGTTTTTGAAATACTACATGTGCAATGTGCCCTTCAATAGAGTTTAGCGGTAATTTTTCACTCCCCAGCTTGTTGACGGAGCTGCCTTTGCGGGCTTTGCCGCCTTGTTGTTCGAGGAGTTTGACGGTCTCCGTGAATACTTCCCAGGGCAAGAGGGCATTGGCCTCGGGCAAGTTATCTACGATGATGCCCTCTTCACACAAGCGGGCCTGAAAAATGGATTTGCCACGTTGGCTGTACCGGAGTAATGGAATCTGAGCTGGATTACCAACCTGCTCGAAGCGCTTGGTAATAATTTCGACAACTGAATTGTTCATAAACTTACTATCTGTGGTTAAGCTGGTTGAATGATAGTTGTTCATATCCATCAGTCGTAGAAATCCGGAGATGAGTCAAAGAGCGCGTGCTAAACGTGTAGTATCTCAGCTGGAAAATTAGGGAATTTTGGCCTGACCTTTTGCCATCCCTGGCTGAATCTGCCAAAATTGAGGGTGGGCTATCCAAATCAGGTACTAAATGGCTTTGGATAATTTTTGATGTGTATTGTTATACAAATATAAACTGTTGGCTAGATAAAATATATACCTTTAGCCTTTTCACATTACCTTTTAGAAACCGAAATAAAATGGGAAAATTCAGCAGCCAAACACCCTTTTTTTAATGCCGGGCCACTCGTGCAGCAGTATGCTGTAGTAGATGGTGTCCCGCCTTCTTCCGTCGTGCATGGCCGTATGGCTGCGCAAAACGCCCTCTTCGGTGGCCCCTATGCCCAGCATGGCCCTGCGCGACTGTTGGTTGAGCAGGTCGGTTTTCAGCTCTGTGCGCTGCACCTTCATTTTTTCGAATGCATGTTTTAGCAATAAAAACTTACATGCTTTATTTAAACCGGTTTTTTGAAATGGTAGTCCGAGCCAGGTGTAGCCAATTTCGATGCGGGCGTCTTTTTGGGAGTAATTGGCAAAGGAGGTACTGCCGGCCAGCTGGTTGGTGTGTTTGTCCAGCATGGCAAAGGGATAGCGTTGGCCGCTGCTGCGGGCCTGCAGGGCGGTGTGCAGGTAGTGTTGCAGCTCTTCCTCATGGTAAATGCGGGAGGGCGTGAAGCGCCAGATAGCGGGTTCAAAGGCGATGCGTGCAAGGGCGTCGAAGTCTGTGGCTTCCAGGGGCCGCAGGCAAACCCGCTCGTTTTGGAGCACTAAAGGGTGGGTAAACATGTTGGCGTATGTAAATGCTCAGTTGGCAGGCTTGTATCAGGCCTTGCTCAGGCTTCGGGCCTGCTCTATCCACTTTTCGCGTTTGATTTTGCCGGGAAACAAGCCGAGTTTTTCTTCCAGCTGGGGGATTTCATCCTCACTAAGGGCAGCTATCTGGTCAAAGCGCACAAAGCCTTCCTTTTGCAGCCTTGCAGCCGTTACTTTGCCAATGCCTTTGATGCGGGTGAGGTCGTCGGTGGAGGAAGTTTCCGGCTCATGGGTATGCTGGAGTTTGGATTCCAGAGCTTCTACGCGTTGTAGCAATTGCTTGTATATCGCTTTTTGGTCTAAAATATCTTGCAGGCTTGTAAACATCATGTAAGGTTTATTCTGAGTGAACGCAAAGAGCAGGTAGGCGGTTTCAGAACATGGTATAATTTTCCAACCCATTGGCTATGGTTATTGTCATTAAACAAACATTAACCATTTCATTATGAACAACCGCTTTATCTTATTTGTCTTTTTACTGGCCGTGTTGACGGGCCTGCATGCACATGCCCAAACCACCGAAACCCGGCAGTTAGCTGCCTTTCACTCCCTTAAATCCTCTGGAAGTTTGGATATTGTCCTGGAAAGAGGGAATAGCGAGCGGGTAGAAATCTCAGTGCGCAATATTGAGCCCGAAAACATCATCACAGAAGTAGAAAACGGCGTGCTCAAGATTTATGAAAAGCCGCGCAACCGGAGCTGGAAGAATGTATCGGGGAAAATCTACGTCACCTACCGCGACCTGGATGGCATCTCTGTAGCTGGCTCAGGCAATGTATTGGGACAGGACCGCATCAGTGGGCGAAGCCTGGAAATCAAGTGCTCGGGTTCTGGCAATCTCAAGCTTACCCGTCTGGATGTTGGAGAGCTATTGGCTACGCTTTCGGGCTCGGCCAATGTGGAGCTGGCAGGAGTGGCCGATAAGCAATACCTAAACATATCGGGCTCGGGAAATATACAGGCAGAACAACTGGAATGCGAACAAACCGAAGCCCATATTAGTGGCTCGGGCAATATAGATGTGGTTGCCAATGAAGAGCTGAATGCCCGTATCACGGGTTCTGGCAACATACGGTACAGGGGAGAAGCTCCGCGTACTTATACGAAAACCAGCGGCTCGGGCAGCATATCACGTGTGCAAAATTAATCCTCTCTTGTGTTAGCTTCTTGCCCCAGAGTGCCCGGCACTTTGGGGATTTTTATTCTATGGGGATGGCTTTTAACAGCCGCACCTCAAAGCGATGAGTGTGTTCCGGCAAGATGGCCGGGTACTCAAATGCCATTTCCTGCTGGGGATAGAAAAATTCGTAGAGGGTCCATTGGGCCCGGTCCAGCAGGGTGTGGGTTTTGGAGTAAAAGCGAATTTCCAGCACGGCATCTTTATAGGTGGTGTGGTCGGCGTTGTTCATGATCACGCCTGCTATGGGAATGGGGGTGGAGGCGCTGGCTGCCACTTCGGTACTGCCGGGCTCAGCGGAGAGGGGGGTGGTGGGAATGACCCTGAGGTATTCCAGCGGATAGGCCCGTTCCAGCGATTGTTGCGGGTCAATTTCAGCTTCGGCGTTCAGCTCTTCTCCCAAGAGGGAAAGGCTGTCGGGCAGCATGTCGGCCTCCTGGGCCCAGTCAAGGGTTTCCGGTTCCTGGTTTCGGGCAGCTACCTCCCACCAGGCGGGTTCATCTGCCTCCAGATCCAGCAGGGTTTTGTATTGCATACAGTCGTTTTTTTTCCATTTTAGCTTCACGATTACCCATTCTTCTCCCTCTTTTTTCAACTGGGCAAGGTAGTTGACCTGGGAACTCCCACTCAAAAAACCGTTGTGGTAGTCGGCGTGGGCATGCCCCCATACCATGTAGCGGTCTTCAAACTTGTTGGGCCCAATGGGCTTGGATGCTACGCCCATTTTATCTATGCCCAATTGCCCCATGTAGGTATGCCGGCTTTTGTTGTCCGGGCAAAAGTGGTGAGGGTAAACGTTTACGAGGTAGGTGGAAAGTGCAGTTTCCAGTTTGTCCAGCAGCTCTTTTTTGGCAATCTGAGCCTTCAGATTGGGCATATACCCCAGCAGAAGCAGTAAGACGGCAATCGCGGACGGTCGCTTCATGGTCTGTAGATTGGTAAATTACAATAGCAAGATTATGCAATATGTAAATTTTGGGTATTATTTAAAATTGCAATATGCTGTGGGGTATTACATGGGATGCAGGGCTTGTTGGTGGGTGCTTGTTGGAT
>RFHT01000173.1 GCA_003696835.1 Bacteroidota bacterium | reverse complement strand
GCCCGCTTGCGGTAAGCCCAGCCATCGGTGTACTCCCAGGCGGTGCCGGTACCGTTTTGGCCGGGCTGTCCATATACATCCATGAGTTCCCCATGGCGGTACAACGCCAGGGCGTCGTTGCCGTTTATCTGCAAAAACCCGGCTACCAGCCCGGCCTGCCAGCCAAAAAAGCTGTAAAACCCGGCCTGCTGGGAGCTGAGGTACACAAAGCTCCCCTTTTTGAGGCTCACCGCCGGGAAACGGTAGGCCGGCTCCTGCAGGGGCTGGCCGTCGAAGGCCAGGCCCAACTGATAAACGCTCAGGTCGGAGATGTCCTGTCGCGCATATAGCTCCACCACTTTGGGATGGCCACTTCCCAGTGTGCCGTCCATCACGCCGGTAATCATCAGGGCCGACTGCGCATGCGCCGCCCCAGCCAGGAACATGAACCCCCATAACAACTGTTTCATATCTTGCAGTATTGGTGCTTTTCCTGAGGGTTGAGGGCTGAAATATGCGATAATACACAACTTTTGGGAATGATGGCGAACAGGGGGTGTAATGAGATGAGCGATGTGCCATGAAACGGACAGGAGACAAAAAAAAGATGGTAAGAAAAAGACAATATGTTACGGCAGCTGAGCTGCTGCTATGGGCTGCCGGGGCCCGTGTGCCGAGCAAAGAATTGACTCCTGTGCATTTTTCCCTGCTATCTAACGTCAAAGGCCGGCATCCGCCTGCGCGAAATACCGGCCCCGAAAAAGTTGCGCTTTGCAGCGGCTTATCCGCAGCAATCCGGTTCGCAGCAGTTTTGCTGCTCGGGTTTTTTACCATATAGCGTCATGCTGAAAATACCCACTTCTTTGCTCTGGGCAATTTCCGCCTCGTCGAGGAAATGGGCCAGCACCTCTTCGGGTAGTTCAATTTTTCGCAGCTTTTGTACCTGCACCTCTGTGAAACCGCTCGCTTTTACCATCTCCAAATACGTATCCTTGTCTATAGCACCAGCCACACAGCCCACGTAGAGCTCGGCCTTTTCTTTAATATTTTGGGGCAATTCTCCCTGTACCACCACATCGGAAATGCTGAAATGCCCTCCCGGGCGCAGCACGCGGAAGGTTTCGGCAAAGGCTTTGGGCTTGTCGGGGACCAGGTTGAGCACGCAGTTGCTCACCACCACGTCCACGCTGTCATCGTCCAGGGGAAGGTCCTCAATTTCGCCCAGGCGAAATTCCATATTGGTATAACCCAGCTTTGCCGCATTCTGTCGTGCCAGCTCAATCATGGGTTCGGCCATGTCCACCCCAATAACGCGCCCCTGCTCTCCGGTGAGGGAGCGGGCCACAAAACAGTCGTTGCCCGCTCCTGAGCCCAGGTCCAGCACGGTGTCGCCGGCTTTGATATGGGCATACTGGGTGGGCAGGCCACAACCCAGCCCCAGATCTGCCTCGCTGTTGTAGCCTTCGAGTTGCTCATAGTCTTCGCCAATAAAACTGATTTCCTCTGCGCAGCCACAGCTGGCAGTGTCGCCACAACAACCACCCTGCTCCAGGGCAATCTGGCTGTACTTTTCTTTAACCGTTTGTTTGATGCTTTCTGCGTTTTTCATTTTGATTTGGGAATAAGGTGAAAAATTGAGGTTATACTTTATCGTAATATACCGATGGATTTGGTTCAAAAAAAACAGCCCCTTTCAGCAACAACCGCTTTGGAGTTGCTGCATCAGGTCGGAAAGCAGGGTATTGGCACGCTCCCATACCTGTTTATCTATGCAATAACATACGCGGGGTGGCTCCACATTGCCCTTGATGATACCTGCCTTTTTGAGCTCCTTGAGATGCTGCGAAACCGTGGATTGCGAAAGGGGCAATACCTCCACCAACTCGCCGCACATACAGCTTTTATGCCGCAGCAGGTGCTCTACAATGGCCACCCTGGCGGGGTGGGCAAAGGCCCTGGCAAAGGTGGCGATTTCGTTTTGGCGGGCGCTGAAGGCGCTTGTTTTTGAGATACCCATGATCGTTATATCGCAATATAACGATGAATGTTGCGCAAAAACAAGAAAATCGGGAAAATTTTTTCTTTAAAAGATTGGAAAGCCTTGATTTTTAGCCTGTTAGGCATGCTTGGTTCATCGGCTGGATTACCAGCCATTCATGAGGATGAGGCAGAGGGCGAGGCCTCCCAGCAGGGCGATGGCCCAGGTGAGCAGTTGCCTGCTTTGGACGACTTTTTGTTTTTGCAGCAGCTTACGCGCCTGCATCCAGGCAAGGTTTTCCGGCGGCGTGTAATGAGGGTGGGGAAGGGGAGGAGGGGATTTTTCAGGAGAAGGGCTGAGCACCTGATGCACAATTTTGAGCGCCCTGGCCAGTTGGGAGGCGGGTACCTGCAGGCTGACGGACATTTCATCGCCCATAAAGAGCTTGAGGTTTGAGCTGTGGATATGCATGAGGAAACAGGGGATGCTCATCTCCTCCAGCCTAACCAGGATGTGCCGCAGCCTGGCGTCGTGTTCGTAGGGAAAATGCGCTACGGTGAGCAATTCGTTATCCATGAGCTTGTGCGTTGAAGTGATACCCTTTATGCAACAACTTGCTTTAAAGTAACCCCTGCTCATTGTTTTGCATGGCAGGTGTCTATTTTTCGAAATAACTTGTGCAGACCCCCTCGCCCATGAGGGGATGCCAGGGATCATTCAACACTCATCACTGACCGCATTGCCAACTCATCATTAACCTTTTTCAGCCACGAGGTAAAGCTGGGGGTCGCCCATACGGAAGGGTTCCTTTTGGGTGGAGCGATACAGGCCTATCGTTTCGAGTTGGTGGCTGTGGAGCATGCGCTGAATTTCGCCTATGGTATAGACGTAGTGCTTAAAGGCGTGCTGCTCACTTTGGCGGCCGTTGCGGCTGTAGGTAAGCTGGCTGATGACGTAGCTGCCATCGGCCACGTAGGTGTTGTGAATATCCATGGTCAGGTCGGGCAGTTCATAGGTTTCGTGAGGGGAGAAATTGGGCAAAATACTTTCGGCCACCATGCCCGAATGGATGAGCAGGCGGCCACCTGCTTTGAGGCTGTTGGCAATTTTGCGCACAAAATGTTTCGTATGGGTATGGTTTACATAGCCGAAGCTGTTGCCCAGGCAAAAGGCGGCATCAAAGTCAGAGGGCAGATCCAGCAGCACCATGTTGCCATGAATGATGTTTACGGGCAGGTTTTGGGCCTGCACGCTGGCCTGCAATTTTCGAATAAATTCTTCGGAAATATCCACTGCCGTCAGGAAGTAGCCTTTTTTGGCCAGCGAAATGGCGTGACGGCCATTTCCGCAGGGAATGTCCAGCAGGCGCTGGCCGGGCGTCAAGCCCAGCACATCTATGAGGAAAGCCACTTCCGCTTCGGTCCATTCAGGGGAGGCGACTTTTTCCCACAGTTCACAGTTGGTGCCCTGAAAAAAGGTTTCATACCAGCTGTCGGGAGGAGATTGGCTCATAAAAAATGGGTTAATTGGGTACAAACAGGTAAACAGACAGTAGCCCAGGCATCAGAGCTAGTAATCGTTGCCGTTGAGGCTGTTTACAACAGCATGCTGC
>RFHT01000172.1 GCA_003696835.1 Bacteroidota bacterium | reverse complement strand
TGCCGCGACTACCTCCTAAGCAAAGGCATAGACAACGGCCGCATTGCCTACAGCGGATACGGAGAGTCCCAGCCTATCGCCAGCAATGCCACCCCTGCCGGCAGGGCACTCAACCGCAGGGTAGAATTTGAGCTGTATGCTCCTCCTTCCCTTGAGCTGAGCAAGGAACAAAAAAATTGAGCGATTGCTACCGATGCATGCCCCCTTCCCTTCGGAAGGGGGCTTTTTTTGTGAGGAATGCCCCTATTCTTCCAGTTCAATCAATTCGGCATGTTTCAGCATATAGGGCAAATGGTCGATGTCGTCGGGGTTTAATACGAAGGTCCCTTTAAAACTCAGCCATTCATCGGTTTTAAACCTGCGGGTTTTCTCGTCAAATTCCAGCTCCACCACCGATTCGGGTCCGGCACCTCCGCAAAAAAAGCAGGAACTGTAGGGAAAGGCAGAAAGAATATACCAGTTTACATCCACCGGAATGAGATAACCCGAAATGAATACCTCTTTGTTTTCCAGGGCTTTGACTGAGAGGCCATATTCAGGCATCATCATATAGCCATCCACCTGCTCAAAATACTCGTCCCTGAAGCTGACGTCTTCCAGGGTTTCCCAGCTGAGCCGTTGCAGCTGACTGAGTTCCTGATGACTGAGTTGGCGGGCCGAAGCAAGGGGAGCGCCGGGCTCAGCGGGGGGCAGCACGGGGTGATTGCCGGCTGCCGGCGGAGCTGCCTCCTCCACTGCAGGAGGCAGCTGCTCTGACTCATTTGCTGAGCTTACCTGCTCTCCACAGCCATACAAGCCCCACAGCAGCACCCACGCGCATCCGAATAGGGTATTTCGCATCTTCCTTTGTTTAAAGTGAATATCTATCAGTGCACTCATTCTCCTGCCTGCATGTCCACCATTTCGGCATCTTCCAGCAAATAACTCATCTCAAAAACCACATCGTTGAGACGGAGCGTGCCCTTAAAAGCCACAAACTCATCCATTTTAAAGGCCCGTTTCCGCTTTTTGAAGCGCAACTCTATGACCGATTCCTGACCAGCACCTCCACAAAAAAAACAGGAACTGTACGGAAACTGGGAAAGGATAAAATAGTCTCCCTCCACATCCATGGGCAACACATAGCCTTTGATAACCACCTCCTTTCCGTCCAGTTTTTTTACTTCCTCTCCGAATGTTGGTTTGGAATACCAGGTTTTAAAGGTTTCGCTGTATTCGTAGCTGTAGGTGACATCGGCCAGTTGGTCCCAACTGATGCGCATCTGCGCCTGAGACGCGGCAAAGGGAATGCCAAGCATTACCAAAAGTATAAAAGTGAATCTATGCATCTGCTAAAGTTTGAGAAATATTGATATTAAACGCCCGCACGGCCGGAATCGTTGCAGCCAGCAAGCCAATAAACAGGGTAAGCACCGCCAGCAGGCCTTCTTCGGGCATAAACACAAAGGCCGAATACTCATAGTGGTACTGCTGGCTGGCATACTGGCTCAGCAGCAGCATGCCCCCCCTGCTCACGAGCAGGCCCAGTACCAGGCCCATACCGGCCAGCATCATCCCTTCGAGCAGCACCATCACAAACAACTGCGAGCTGGAAGCCCCCAGGGAGCGCATCAGGGCCATTTCGTACTTGCGGTCTTTCAGGGCATTATACAGAGATATGAACACGCTGATGGCCGAAATGATGATAATGGCCATGGCAACGGCCCGCATAATGACAATGCCGATACCCAGGTTTTCCCGCAATTTATTAATCTCTATGGCCGTAAGTGCTGCCTGCATGCTGGTGTTCTGGTTGATGGTGCGGGGCAAAAACATGCCCATGCCTTTATTGCGAAACTTCACCAGCAGGGCAGTTATTTCTTTGGGGGCCTCTTCCTCATGTCCGTCCGCTGCAGCCTCTTCTTCATGGCTTTCATGTACCCCCCATACACTTTCGATGCTGGTGAGGATGAGCTGATCCAGCACGCTGCCCGAGGGCTGGAGTACCCCCACCACCCGGTAAGGATGGGCATCGTGTACATTGGCATCGTCCACCAGCCCGTGTGAGCCAAAGAAGGTATCCCCTGTTTGAAGTCCCAAAATGCGGGCCACTGTGGCACCTGCCACCACTTCGAAGGGTGCCTGCCACAGCCTGCCATCGGCCAGGCGGGCATCATACAGCCCCAGGTAGGCCGTGTCGGTGCCTACTATGCGGTAGCTGCGGTAGCTGTCGCCATAGGCCAGAGGAATGGCCTTTTCTATCACCGGGTTGCGCGCCAGGCTCATGGCTTCCTGCATGGGAATATTGCCCGTGGGGTTGTCTATGTGATATACACTGGACAAAATCAACTGCAAGGGGCTGCCTTTGGCCCCTACCACCATGTCGATGTCTTTCACATTTTTATTAAAAGCCCGGTTGGTTTGTTCGTTCAGCAGCAGCAGCAGCGAAATAATGCTCACCCCCAGAGTAAGCAGCAGCAGGCTCAGCAGAGCCGAAAGCGGCCTGGACGTGAGGTTGCTCCAACTGAGTTTAAACAGGTTCATACAATTATGAGGGGTTAACGGTTGGAAAATCGGCTGTTAGTTTAGTACGATCTGGTGTTGAAAGGCCTCCTTCAGCCGCTGGTCGTGGGTGACGATGATGAGGCTGGCCCCTGCCTCAGCTGCCTGTTCCTTGAGCAGGTGAATCACTTCCTGGCAATGGAGGTCGTCCAGGGCGGAGGTGGGCTCATCTGCCAGAATGACTTTGGGCCGGTTAAGCATGGCCCTTGCTATGCCTACGCGTTGCTGCTCCCCCTGGCTCAACCTGTAGGGTTTTTGCAACAGCTTGTGGTCCATATTGAGGCGGGTCAGCAGCTGGCGGATGCGGCTTTTGTCCTGTGCCTCCCCGGCCAGGTACTGGGCAAGCAGCAGGTTGTCCTGCACATTGAGGGCGCTCACAAAATAAGCGCGCTGAAAGACAATGCCGATGGTTCGCCCCCTGAAATGGTCGCGCCCTGCAGGGGGCAAACGACCGATATCGGTCTCATTAATGAGAATGCGGCCGCTTCCGGGCAACAAAAAGCCAGCCAGCAAATGCAGCAGGGTAGTCTTGCCCTTTCCGGACTGGCCGAGAATCAGCAAATGTTCTCCCTCCCTGCATTGAATATCGGGAAAACGAAAAGTGGTATGTTCATTGTAGGAAAAAGTTAAATCAGATGTTTGCAGCATGAACATGGCATCGAAATCAGTTTATACATCAAGGGGCAAGTTAATATTTTTTGAATTGGACATAGAAAAAATCTCAGGTCTGATGTAATCGGAACACAAAATCCCCCCTTTTTTCTTCTTTATATCCTGGCAGACACAGCTTTCCAATTACATGCTCCGTACGACCCCGGGAATTTAAGCCCAACAGCTACAGCCCGCTCTTCAGCTACCCCCGAACTACCACAAGCTGGCAGTTGTAGGCGTGGCAGGGAAAAAAAACGCCGTGAAAGCGGGCGTTTGCCCCTGAAATCTTACATCCCGGGCTGACAAAGAATGCAACCGTGCAGCTCGTAATAATCCGTTTGCTTACGGCTGGGGAGATGAAGAAAAAAAGTACAATTTGCGCATGTCTTGTCTCCATTCCGCCTGATATACTGAGTTGTAAAATCGGATCTACTGCAACAATATGCTATTTGTCCGGCAAGTTTAACCCTCAACCCTTACATCAACTTTAATCTGTACCACATCAACATGAAATACGTTCTTATTGCTTGTCTGCTCTTTATCCTCCCTTTCCTAATTGCTCAGGATGCCCTCAAGCCCTCCCCTGGCCGCACGGCCTATTCCCTGGGGGAGCCTTTGCCCGCTAGTTTTTCACTCAGGGCCTATGCTCCGGCCTCCAAAGACCAGGGCAAGCTCAACAATTGCGTGGGCTGGGCCGTGGCCTACAGCGGGCGCACCATACTAGAGGCCATTGCCAAAGGATGGACGGAGCAGGAGGAAATCACCCGTAGGGCATTCGATCCGGGCTTTGCCTACTACACAGCCAGTGGAGGGCGGGACACCTTTTGCCTCGAAGGGGTGGTGATACAGGATGCTGTAACCATGCTCCGGGAACGGGGCGCCCTGCCCCGAAGCTACGCTAGCGGTACCTGTGCATGCAGCCTGCCCGACAGCTTACTTAGGTTGGCATCGCAATATACCATTGCCGATTACGAAACACTCTTTTACATCAACGACCCTGCCGCACACAAAATCCGGCAGGTAAAATCCCGGCTGGCACAGCAACAACCCGTGATAGTGGGCATGCGTTGCCCCCCCTCTTTTGAGGATGCCATCGGCCAGGAAGTATGGCAGGCCGCCGAATCACCCCAGGCCAATGTGTTTTTCGGCCATGCCGTATGTGTAGTGGGCTACGACGACCATAAGTTTGGTGGTGCATTTGAAGTGCAAAACAGCTGGGGAAAAAGCTGGGGCAAGGACGGCTTTATCTGGATACGGTACCGGGATTTTGCCAATTTCTCCAAATATGCCTACAACCTTATCCCCCATCCCCGCATGCTGGATGCACACTCGCTGGCATACTCAGCCTCCAAAAACAAAAAGAAAGAACCAGCCCACGCAGGCGCCAAAGCAGCTGAAAAAACTGCTGCCAGCCCCCTCAGCAAGCAGCAGGCCAGCCTGGAAGTGGTGGCCTCGGGTGGCCTCAAAATGAACAGCATGGGGGAAAAAGGGCAATACGAACTCAATATCCCCTATACCTATGGCGAGTCCCTGCACCTGCACCTCAAGGGTGACCAATACCCCTATATGTATGTATTTGGTTGGAATGAACAGGAAAATATATCGATTTTGTACAGCCAAAACAGAAAGCTGAGCCCCGAAAAATGGCAAAAGCTTCAGGAGGAAGGCATTCTGATAGATACCAAACGCCTGGCCGGAGAAATCCAAACCGGAACTGATCACCTCTGTGTGTTGTTTGCTCACAACTCCCTTGAACCCGAAGTCATTCTCAAACAGCTACGGGAACAAAAAGGAAATGTAAAAAAGCGAATCCTCAAACTCCTGGACGGGCACCTGCCTGCCTCCAAAGAAGTACAATACCAAATTGATCAGCTTGGTTTTTCAGCTCTTACTTCCAAAAACGTCATGATACCCGTATTTATCGATGCTTTCCATCTACCATAGCTTCGCATAATGAGCAGGCGCAACCCTTCTACATGGCTTTTCAAATGCGCCTGTGTTTGCCAAGACCCGCAGAGAACTCTGCGGGTTTTTTTTGTCAGAACAAAAAGCCAAACTTCAGCTCAAAGAAATTGGCTTCTTCCGAAATGGAGTAGGTCATACTGATCATGCTCAGCTGATAGGGACTGATGAGCAGACCGCCCCCGTAACCCTGGTGCCATTTGTTGGAGTTTTCGCCTTCCAGCCACACCCTGCCATAGTCGAAAAAGCCGATGAGGCCGATGTCAAAAGGCATGATTTTATTGCTGATTTTTCCCAGCTTCAGCCTGAGGTCCGTATTGTGAAAAGCCATGGCATCTCCGGCAAAGCGCTCGCCCCGGAATCCGCGCAGGTTGGTGCGCCGACCCAGGCGCTGAGCCTGATAAAATTCATATTCGCCCACATTTGCCCCTCCGCCTATGCGGCTGGCCAGGGTAGCGGCAAACTGGCCTGCATAGGCCGTGAAGTAAAAACTCAGGTCGGAAGAAAAGTAGGCATAATTCCGCTGAGTATGGGCCATATCGGCCTGCCAGCCGGCCTGCACATTCATGCGAAGCCCCCTTTGGGGAATCAGCTCGTTGTCCACGGCATTGAGGCGGTAATTCAGTTGCAGGCCCGCATAGTGTTTGGGCTCAAAATCCCGGGCTACCAGATCCGAAGTCGGATCGGCGGCAAAACGCCCCTCAGTTTGCTCGGCCTTGGTAAACTCATAGCGGGGCCCCAGCGTGAAGGTATGGCGCTTGCTGAGGCTGGCATTTTTAAAGGCCGGGTAGAGCACGGCACGCGCATACCGCAGGCGGTTGAAGTTGAAATCCTCATCATTTCTGTCGGAGTAAGTCGTTTGATTGCCCAGCCCAAAGTAGTTGATCACAAAGGTGGGTGCAAATGCCTCGGCTTCCAGCCAAAAATCTCCTCTGCCCAATACATCTATAAAGTCGCCCTGGTAAGCCACTTTTGCAGCCCCGGTGGCAAAGGCGAAAAAGGCATTTACCTGTTGGTTGGCCTTATAGGGGGCTTTTCGAAAGCCATGAGTGGTCCAGGTGATGCCCCCGCCCAGGCCCCAGCCGTCGTCGGGGTTAAAACCCGGTGTGATCAGGGGCAAATAAGTCGGATATTTAAAGGCCCGCCAGTTGTACTCATGCACATGCGGATCGTCTTCCAGTCGCAGGCCCATCTCCTTGCCCCGGTTTATTTCATTGGCTTCCCTGCCATCGTCGTACAACAGGCTGCGCCTGCCCCCTCCTACCCGTGAATTGTCAGTGATGCGGTCTTTACCCTCCCCCGGAATAATGCGGAGCAAACTGCCCCTGGCAGCCGTTCCTTCTATGACAAACACATCGTCATCGTCCAGGCCGAAGAGCCGTATTTCCCGCGTCTCAGGAAACAGAAAGGTACGCTCATAAATTTTTTCCTTTTTCTTGCCTTTTTTGCTAAGGCTGTACACCACCACCCGGGTTTTGTTGGGCTCCAGCCGCTGCACTTCAAATTGCTCCCGCTTGTCAGAACCCACTACCTCCACTTCTTTTGCCAGAAAATCATACAGGCGGCTCACAAATTCTCGCAGGCGCAGGCGTCTCACCTTCAACTTGTCGATGATGTCCTGCCCGTTGAGGGCAAAAATGGGCTCCGGCCACAAATGAATGGCCGAGTCGATCACGGCATCGGTAACGGCATCGCTGATGGAGTCGGCCATGGCCAGCCAGTCGTTGCGGTCCATCTCGTTGAGGTAAGCCCGGTCGAAGTAGCGGGCGTTAAAGCCCAGGCCGGGCAGGTCGCGTATATCTTCGTCGAAGTTCTGGAAGTTGCGCACGGCCCACTCCCGGCTGGCCAACCAGGGAATAACGCCATCTATTTTCACAAATACCTGGTCGCGATCTCTGGGCACAGGCCGGTATAGGGTACCTCCTTCTTTTCGGTCAAAGGTAGCCCAACGCCAGTTGTCCGAGCGGCGGTCCCAGTCACCTATGAGGATGTCAAACACCCTGGCGCGCAAAACAGCATGCTGGTCCACCTGGTTGTCGTGGTCGTCCCACAGCTCGCGGTTCATGCTCCTGAAGGAAACGATCTTTTCGGAAAAGCCGAAATTGGCTTCCCCGGAGCGGTCCTTGGCAGGCCGCTCTTCAAAGAGGTACAATTCCCCTCCAAACGATTGGGAAAAATCACCCAGGGCCGGTTGCTTGGGCACATAATAAAAGCGGGGATTGGTGTGATAAACCCCGGCCGCCCTGGCCAGGGGAGGTACCACCATGGCCCCAAAGGGATGGGCCGTAGCGGACAGGTCCTGAAAGGCGTCCTGCAAGACGGTATTCTTGATAAATTCGGGGGTGAGGGGCGATACATCCTTGGCCACAGAGCGCATCACGTACTGCCTGCCGTCGGGTGCCTGCAGACGCAGCGACTGCGTTTGCTTACCGCCCCCTTTTTTGATGGGTTTCAATCCACCGTACACCTTACTCAAATCCAGTACGGGAAAGGGCATGCTGGTGGTCCAGGCGTCGCGGTAGAGCTTGCCAAACCAAAATCGTTTGCCTTTGCCTGCAGCATAAATGCTGTCGGCCACACTCACCCTTTCGGTCAAATTGAGCTCGGGGTCTGCAACGGATGCTTTGGCTCCCTCCCCGTTACCCACTGAGAGACTTTTTTCCTGTACCTGTTGCCTGAAAATCAGCCTGCCGGGCTTGCCCTTCCAGGGAGCAGCCCACATCTCCAGCCATACAGAACCATCCTTGTAATAAATGAGCTTACTAAAGCCAGGCTTCTGATAGAGAAATTCGGCTTCATCATTTTTTTTGAGGTAGCCTGGCCGGGCAGCCGAGCCGCTCACCACGTATTGGTGATCCTTTTCGGCAAAATACTGCAAACCGCGCTCATGCCCGGATACAAAGACCACATTTTTGGTCTCAATCGTAACTTCCTCTATCATGTTGATGAACTCGGTGTAATAGGCATTGTGCAGGTCCTCGCGCGAAATACCCAAATAATGCAGAGTGGGTCCAACAGAACCAAAAAAAGGCGGCATCAGATGGGTGAGCAGGGGATAATAGCCCGCATGGGTGCCGTTGCTCTTCAGCGGATGGTGCAAAGCCACCAGTATGCTGTGGTCGTCGTATTTGTCAATGATTTTGGCAAATTCTTCTTTGAAGTCCTCGTGGCTCTTTATTTTACACCCCTTGAGGGTATCTCTGCGGGCATTGCCGCTCTGTATGTACCAGCGGGAATCGAGAAATACCACCGTAAGTTCATCGCTCACTTCTACCACTTCGGGGTCGGCGCAGCCTTTGTTGGGTTTAAATACCTTTTTGCGGTCCAGGAAGCCCTCAATATATGTTTCGAGCTCGCTGATGGCGCTGCGCCCTCCCATCCATTCAAAGTCGCCGGGTACGTAATAGATTTTCCCCTTGAATGGCTTGAACACCTGCAGATAAGACTTGAGCTGGTTTTCCACCTTGCCTCTGGCTACCGACCCCACCGGAGGAAAGCCCTCTGGGCTGATGTTATCGCCCAGCAGTATGAGGCTGCTGTGCTTGCCTGCCTGCTGCAAATGCTCATTCAGGAAGGAAACAGCAGGAGGAAGTTCGTCTGCATACCCCAGCCCTCCCAAAAGGAAAAAAGTATGCGCTATCTCCTGCTCATTAAAGCTGCTGCTTTCGGCCTGCCAGTTTCGATGGGCGTGGTTGTAATATGGACGGCTGCTGTGACATGCCCCCAGCCCCATTAATATCCATACAGATATACAAATAAAAAGGAGAGATTTCATGGCGAAAAACTGCTTGGTGGTTTGGTAATGGTGAAGTTGAAGACTGTCCCGCATGTGCCCAAGTTCGCAAATAAAACCCTGGCACTGATCTCAATATAACATAAAATTTGAAAAAAGGGCCCCGTTTCCTGCAAATCGGAACATGAACCACGTAATAGGACAGCGCCACAGCAGCGGGAGCATATCCAGGAAATACACCTCATTGCATATACGAATGGTACCAGTAAACAGATTGCGGGAAGGCAAATTGTTGGCCCCACCCTAAAGCTTCAGCACCTTTCTGCTCCAGCTTTTGCCTCTGGCTGTAAGCCTGATCACATACAGGCCGGCCGGCCACAAGCGGGTGTCGATCCGACAACTGCTCACTTCCTGCCGGGAGGGAACGCGTCTGTACATGCTTTGGCCCCTGAGGTCTTTCACCTCAATGGCCGGATTCAGGCCGGCGGGAAATTCCACAAAGAGTACTTCCCCAACAGGCAGGGGATATATGCTCAAAGGTAAGGGATTTTGAGTCTGCAGAGCGGTTTGAGGGTCTTCGGCTATGCCCAGGTTACGGGTATAAACGTAGTCTCCGGCCCGGTTGCCGTTAAAATTAGCCGCCACAAAGGCGGCATATACCGTTATACTGCCCCTGCCTGAGGCTGGGGCCTGCCATTCAAACTCCCATGCGGCGCTGTCGTCCCGGGCCTGGGCCAGGGAGTGGGTGATGTAAGTGCGGCCCATCTCCTGCAAAAGCTGGAGCTGGGTGGTATCAAAGCCGATAAACTGACCGGCCCCCAGGCCGGTGGCTTCCTCTACCACCTGCAGCTGAAAGCCAAAACGCTTCATGCCCGGGCTGGAGATAAAGGGACGGATGGTGTAAGTGCTTCCCGGAACATAACCTCCAGCGGGTATGTCGGTACGCAGTTCTGCCAGAGCAGGGCCCGAGTTGAGGGGAAAGCTATTGTGACAATAGCCGTTGTAACAGCTCAACTCACCGGGAGCCGCCGTCCTGCCGGGCGGCGGGCCATCGGAATAGGAAACCAAATGAGAAAACATGCCCAAAAAGCAAAACAGAAGAAAAAAAGCATATAGGGTTTTGGGTGGAAACATCTTGGGGTAAATGGTCTTTACTGCAAATTACAAAACAGAAGCCTGAAGGTAAAACAAACGAATGCGGCATGTAAGAAATCGGCAAATATTCAAGCTTCCCGCGCAGCTTGTTATACATTTTTAGATATTTAACGGATATAACATTTCACCAACATAACAAAATCATTTAAATAATTAACCATATAGATGTAATGTTTGACAAAACATGTAAATAATTTTCACTGTGGATTGAATAATAATTAAATTTATGATTGGTAGAAAACTACACACGATAAAAGCATTAACCCTAAATTTCTATGAGTAAGCACATACGATCTATTAAAGGCTCACTTATTATTGTGGTTTTGGAAGTAATGTTCTTTTCCAATCACCACTATGCACAAACATTTACCTACTGGGACGTGAGCAACTATGGGTTTGAACAATACCGTCCTGCTCAATGACGAACTGGGCGGCCAAATCGGCGTGGAATACGCCGAGCTCAAAATTGGCGGTGTGGATGTGACCGACGCAGACATGTGGTATGATGTCAACCCGGCTGTAAGGGAGGTACCACACGGAAGCCCCAATGCCCCCATTGCCGGGACCATGTACAAGTATTTCTACCACAAGAGGGTGCCCTGCACCCTTTTTGCTATTGGGCTGTGTGGGGTATTTTCTCCCCCTCCCCCCAAAAAAAGAAAGCCAGTGGCTGATGCCCTGACTTCCCAACTACAAACTAACCAGTATTCATGATCCGCAATTACTTGCGAGCTTGATTCAGTGTGTAATAATTACACTATTAATGCAAATGTGCACATAATCTCCTTGAAATGCAACCCTAGCCAGCTGCCTTTCAAGGATTTAAATTGTGCAATCGATTACCTTAACTCATAGGAGGGGCAGGGTGGGCCGAGGTTTCTTCGGTAAATTCGGTGGCTTCGGTAATGGCCATTTCCAGCCAGTGCAACTCTTGCTTACAGCGTTTTTCATCCCATTCAAACTGCTTCTTCATTTCTTCAAAAACTGCCGTTTTCCACTTTTTTACGCTTTCGATGTCGAAGTAGAGCCGGCCGGTTCTTCTGCTGAAAAAATCGACCAGGGTGTGGGCCATTTCGCGGTGAATGGCAAAATCGAGCTCAGCCCGCACCATGGCCCATTCCGGCTCAAGCTGCTCGTCTATGTTTTCCTGAAAGGTTTCTAGTATTTCGTCGGTTTGCTTGCCGTAGTTGCTCACCAGGTAATCAGCGTAGTAGGGCCCCAGCCCGTGCGGCCTGAGCACTTCCAGCACGTCTTCTTTGTATGCCTCTACGGCCTGTGCACCGCTGAATTCTCCTCCACAAAGGGAAATGGTATGGGTACGGGTTTTGCGTACTTTCCGGCCTAGTTTTTTTAAAACCATGTCCACGGTTCGCTCAGCCATTTTGCGGTACCCCGTCAGTTTTCCACCGGCAATGGTAATGAGCCCGGTGGGAGAAACAAAAATCTCGTCTTTGCGCGACAGCTCTGAGGCCGACTTGCCCTCTTCGTGTATGAGGGGCCGCAGCCCTGCCCAGCTGGATACTACATCCTTTACTTTGAGGTCCAGACTTGGGAAAATATTGTTCACTCCTCCAAGTAGGTACGTTACATCCTGTATGCTGGTGCGTGGATGGTTTTTATCCCCAAAATAGTCTGTATCGGTGGTGCCTACATAAGTAACTTTTCCGCGGGGGATGGCAAAGATCATGCGGCCATCCGGCACATCGAAGTAAATAGACTGGCGTATGGGCATCTTTTCGTACGGCAGTACGATGTGTACGCCTTTGGTCAGGTGCAGCCTTTTGCCCTGCAGGGATTCATTTTTCTGACGCAACTCATCGGCCCAGGGTCCTGCTGCACTCACCACTTTTTTGGCCCATATTTGAAAGGTGTTGCCCAGAATATGGTCGTGGCATATAGCTCCTGCAATCACTTTTTCGCCTTTCTCATTCTCCCGGTAGAGGAAGTCGGTTACTTCGACGTAATTGATGCAGTCGGCGCCGTATTTTACCGCTGACTTTAGTACCTCCAGGGTCAGGCGGGCATCATCGGTGCGGTACTCGGCATAATAACCGGCTCCTTCGAGCAGGTCCTGGCGCAGTAAGGGCTCTTTTTGCAGGGTTTCTTCCTTGGAGAGCATCACGCGCTGGTCGGCGCTTTCCACTCCTGCCAGCACATCATACACCATCAGGCCCACAGAGGTAGCCAGCTTGCCGTAGGTGCCTCCCTTGATGAGGGGAAGCAGCATTTTTTCGGGCACCACCAGGTGAGGGGCCAGCCGGCGTACGATGGCGCGTTCTCTGCCCACCTCCCTGACCAGGGCAATTTCAAACTGCTTGAGGTAACGCAGGCCTCCATGTATCAGCTTGGTGGACTTGCTGCTGGTACCGGCAGCGAAGTCTTGCTTCTCGACCAGCGCGGTTTTCAGTCCCCGGGATGCGGCATCCAGGGCAACTCCCGAGCCGGTAGCCCCTCCCCCAATGATGAGGAGGTCATACTCTTCACCGGACAAATGGTCCAACAACTCTGACCTGTGGAAAGCAGATAATAGGCGCATGTAGCTTCATTTTTATACGCAGGAACCCTCCTTCAGCACATTTTTCCCCCCATTCCTGAACAGCATATAACAATTAAACTGCCATTAAAGTTTGACAATATTTTTGGCAATTCAAACCCTATCTCCTACTGAGCTGTTTCAGGGCCTGTAGTTATTTGACCAGTTTGCGCAATTTCAGTTGCTGCATGAGGCTTTCGTACAGGCTGGCGTATTGCTGTGCCTGGCTGTTCTGAGACTTGCGGCAATGGCATTCAATGATATTTCGGAGGTTTTGCAGCACCATTTCGTAGGGGGAGGCCACCATTTCGCGGGCAGAGGTATCATTTCTCCTGAAAGTTTCTTCCAGGTACAGGACCGAAGTACGTGCCACAGGCTGCCCTTTGTTGGAGGTATTGTACAGCTGAATGTCGTGCCCTTCGAAGGCCGCCAGCATAAAATGGCCGGGCACATGCATACCAAAGAGCTCCAGTCCAAGCCTGCGCCCCAGCAGAATGGCCAAAACCGTCAGGCTGAGTTGTTCACCCTTTTTGTTTTTGAGAATGGCATGCAGGTCGTGATAGCCCGGCTGGTGAACGTCTGTATGGGGGATATTAAAGCCTTCATCAAAAAACAAAAACCGCATCAGCGCCTCCGGCTCCCTGGGTGCACTGCTGGCCAGGAAGCGCCCGGCAAGGGCGTCGATCTCCGCCCCAAGCGGTACGGGCTCAAAGTCATTGTGAAAATAAGCCAGCTGGTTGAATGCGACCTCCAGCGCCTCGTAGGGGTCATCAATGTCCAGCCAATGCTGCCACTGCCGGAAGAATGCCTCATTTTTCCACTTCCGGCAGGTCGCATCCAGCCGGGCAAGCTGACGGCTATTCAATTGGGTGCGGTACCCGCGGGTGAGGGGCTCCAGTTCAGCCCCAAAGGCCAGCAGGGCCTGACTCACCTGCTCACCAATCCAGTCCGATTCATCATCCAGTAAAGCAAGCAAATGGGGAATATCTTTGTGTTCCGGCATTTTTCAAAATTAACCTGCTGAGTACGGGTCAATGATATAAAAAAATGAATTGTAAATGAACTGGAAAGTGCAGTATATATAACTTTGGGAGATTTTTTTTGCCATTTGTCTATCTCCCTGCCCTGCCCTATCTTTGCTCACTGTTATTTCACCCTTTAACCCTTCTATACCATGACACAGGATCAACTGAAGGAGATTCAAGCGCGAAAGGATGCGCTGAGGAGGTATCTTTGACGTGGCTGGGAAACTGGCTATCATTGAAGAAAAAGAAGCCATTACTCAGCAACCCGACTTCTGGAACCAGCCCGATGAGGCCCAGAAGGTGCTCAAGGAGATCAGTGCCCTCAAAATATGGACCAGCGCCTACCAGGAAGTAGAGGAAAAGGTAGGTGAGCTGGAGGTGATGAATGAATTTTTCCGCGAAGGAGAAGCCACTGAAGAGGAATTGGAGCAGGCCTACCAGCAGGCCCTCAAAGCAGTGGAAGAGCTGGAGTTTAAGAATATGCTTTCGGAAGAGGAAGACCGCCTGGACTGCATTCTGGAAATCAACTCGGGGGCCGGAGGTACCGAGAGCCAGGACTGGGCCGAAATGCTCAAACGCATGTACCTCATGTATGCCGAAAAGCACAACTACAAAGTCACCCAGCTCAGTGAAGTTCCGGGCGATACGGCCGGCATCAAAAGCTGCTCCCTGGAAATCAGCGGTCCCTTTGCCTACGGCTACCTCAAGGGCGAAAGCGGCGTGCACCGCCTGGTGCGCATCAGCCCCTTTGACTCAGGAGGGCGCAGGCACACCTCCTTTGCTTCGGTATATGTATATCCCAAGGTGGATGACTCCATCGACATAGAAATCAACCCCTCGGATGTGAGCCTGAGTACCTTCCATTCCAGTGGCAAAGGCGGGCAGAATGTCAACAAGGTGGAGACCGCCGTACGCCTTACCCATATACCCACCGGCATAGTGGTGGAATGCCAGCAGGAAAGAAGCCAGCTGAGAAACCGGGAAAAGGCCATGGAAATGCTCAAGAGCAGGCTCTACCAGATAGAGATTGATAAACGCAATGAAGAAAGGGACAAAATCGAAGGCTCCAAAATGAAAATTGAATGGGGATCACAGATCCGCAACTACGTTTTTCATCCCTACAAGCTGGTCAAAGACCTGCGCACCAAACACGAAACCTCCAACGTGCAGGCCGTCATGGACGGCGAGCTTGACGAATTTATCAAGAGCTACCTCATGGAGTTTGGACGTGCACCTGAAAAATCCTGATGCATTTGCATAGGGATTTTTCCCTTTGTTTAACAATATTGATGTTTAGCCATTATTTTTTCACCTCAAAACATCCCTATGAACACCAAACTGCTACTACTGATTTCGCTCTTACTCGCGGCCTATAGTGCCCGGGCCCAGCGCGATTTTTCCCAGGTGGAAATAAAGGTCGTACCGGTGAAAGGCAATATTTACATGCTGCAGGGTGCCGGTGGCAATATTGGCCTGTATGCAGGCGAAACCACCGCCATGCTCATCGACAACCAATTTGCTCCCCTGGCAGAAAAAATCCAGGCGGCAGCCAAAAGTGTTAAAGACGTGCCCATACGGGTACTCATCAATACCCACCTGCACGGCGACCACACCGGCGGCAACCAACCCTTTGCAGAAGGGGGCAGCCTCATCCTGGCCCAGGAAAATGTACGCAGCCGCATGAGCAAAGAGCAGGTCAACGAATTTTTCAACCGAACCACTCCCCCTTCCCCTGCCATCGCCCTGCCCGTGATCACCTTCGGAGACGACATGCATTTCAATTTCTTTGAAGAAGAAATAGCAGTATATCACTATGCTGCGGCACATACCGATGGAGATGCCGTTATCTATTTCAAAAGCTCCAATGTCATTCACACTGGCGACGTCTTTGTCACCTATGGTTTCCCATTTGTGGACGCCTACAACGGCGGCTCCATCAATGGCTTCATCCACTTTCTGGATAAGATTCTCGGCCTCATCAACGATGAGACCATCGTCATTCCCGGCCATGGCGACTTGTCCACCAAGGCCGATGTGCGCCGCTTCAGAGACCGCCTGACTACCATACGCGACCGCGTATATGCGGGCTACCAGGCCGGCAAAAGTGTGGACGATATTTTGAAGGAAAAACCCACCGCCGAGTTTGACGAAGAGTGGGGAAAAGGCTTTATCAAAGGGGAAGATTTTGTGAAACTCATCTATCTGAGCTTTGACAACCCGGAGAAATAAGGCTGGCCTGCAAAATATCTGCGAAATGAGTAATTTTGCAGGTGGTTAGGAAGGCGAAAAAAATAAAGGTTCATGTTCGCGTTCCTAAGATAGGAAACCGGCTTTACTAATAAAGAGCGATATGGAAGAGCCTATACGTGTGATGGTGGTTGACGATCATCAGATCGTACGAAGTGGGATTATTGCCCTGATTCAGGAAAACGAGCAATTGGAAGTTTGCGGAGAAGCCAATCATGGCAAGGAGGCCCTGGAAGTCATCCAACGCATGTCCCGGCGCCCGGATGTGGTGCTCATGGACATCAACATGCCGGTCATGGATGGCATTCACTGTACCGAGGCATTGTTTCGCACCTACCAGGGAGCCACCAAGGTGCTGGCCCTCACCATGGTGAAACAAAGCATGTACATCAGGAAAATGCTGCAGGCAGGCGCTTCGGGTTATATTTTGAAAAATTGCGACAAACTCGAGCTGTATCGTGCCATTTATGCCGTAAACGCAGGCGGGACCCACTTTAGCCAGGCAGTAAGCATGGAAATCATGAATGAAATGACCCGCCTCAGAAGGGATGAAAGCCTGCCAGAACACGCCATGCTCAGCAAACGCGAACTGGAAGTACTCAGGTTGATTGTCAAAGACATGAGCAACAAGGAAATTGCCGACAAACTGCACATCAGTGTGCGAACAGTAGAATCGCACAAGCAAAATATGATGTCCAAAACCGGCACCAATAATGTAGCCGGACTGGTTGTTTTTGCCATCAAAAACAACCTGGCTGAAATCAATTGAGTGAGGATACCTGCATTTTTTTGTAGGTATTTTACCTATTGTATTGAGCAATTCATAGGTGATTTTTAGGGCCTATTGGCCCTGAAGCTGCATTTCGCCCTTTTTCGCCCCCTCTTTTTGCTTCCCTCGCCATTGCGCTCAAACAAACAAAGCGCCTTATCCGCGAATCACCCAATTTTCATTTTACGCGTCTTTCGTAAAAATAATTCCCCAATAAATACAATCTTTGTTCAAAGAAATAAAGTAGGGCTGATATATTTTTGAAACTACTGTCTATACATTTTTCATTATTTCAGATCTTCCGGCCAAATAGTAAGACGCACTAACTAAGATGATCATGACGTACTCTAAACATCTGGCTTATACCTTATTGATAGAGGACTCTGATGCGGATGCGAAACTCTTCAACAGTGTACTGAAGTGTCAGCATTTCACAGGGGAGATCAAACGGGTAAAAAATGGCAGACAGGCGCTGGCATTCTTTGAGCAATATGCCGACAATCTGCCCGCCGTCATCCTGCTTGACCTCAATTTGCCTGATATTAATGGGACCGATCTGCTCCGGTGGATCAAATCCAATCCTATTCTCAAACGCATCCCTATCGTCGTTTGGTCGGGAGCTGTGCAGGAACACGAAAAGCAGATGTGCAAGCGACTGGGCGTCAGCAAGCTGGTGGTGAAGCCCATTGAAATCGAGCTGCTGGAGCGCCACACCCGCTGGTTTGCCAGCTTCTGGAATCAGCTC
>RFHT01000171.1 GCA_003696835.1 Bacteroidota bacterium | reverse complement strand
CCTGTTTTAGAAAAGTTAGTAAGAGGCTTCTGACTTCTGTAAACACGGAAATACGATGCTTATTAGAAAAATGCCTCAGGCTATCCCGAACTCACGTTATTTAAAAGGGAATATCCTTACGGGCTACATTTGAAAAAAAACCATCCCGAAAATATGTGTATTTTAGCCTCCGGCAAAACGGACGAAGCCATCAGCAAATGAAACAACGCCCCAATCTCATCCTTTCAGTCATCAACGACCTCAGCACCGACCAGCGCATCCACCGTATTGCCACTACCCTGCAGGAGTCGGGATATGAGGTACTGGTAGTGGGGCGAAAACTGGCCCATTCCCCGCCACTTCCCCAACGTATCTACCGGCAAAAACGTATGCGTTTACTATTCAGCAGGGGCAAATTATTTTACCTCGAATATAATCTGCGGCTTTTTTTCTTTTTGCTGCTGCGGCCCGCCCAGCTACTCAATGCCAATGACCTGGACACCCTGCTGGCCAATTACCTCGTGGCGCGGCTGAGGCGCATCCCGCTGGTGTATGATTCGCACGAATACTTCACCGAGGTGCCCGAGCTCCTCCACCGCCCCTTTACCAGGCAGATATGGCTGAAGCTGGAGAGCTGGATATTTCCCCGCCTCAGGCACGTATATACGGTGAATGAAAGCATCGCCCGCATCTATTCCATGCGCTATGGCGTACCGGTAAAAACAGTACGAAATGTGCCCTTCAGACGGGAAATACCCCAAATCACCTCCAAACATCAGTTACTGATGTACCAGGGTGCCCTGAATGTGGGCAGGGGCATTGAATTGATGATCAGGGCCATGGCCCATCTGCCGGCCAACTACCAACTATGGATAGCCGGCAGCGGAGACATAGAAGCCGAGCTCAAAGCGCTGTGCAAACAACTGGAGCTGGAGACCCGGGTGCGCTTTCTGGGCCGCATCCCCCTGGATGAATTGTATGGCTATACCTGCCAGGCACGCCTGGGCTTCAGCTTGGAGGAAGACCTGGGCGCCAACTACCGCTACGCCTCGCCCAACAAGGTGTACGACTACCTGCAGGCCGGGCTGCCGGTACTGGTATCGGACCTGCCCGAAATGAAGCAAATCGTCGAAGAATACGGCGTAGGGGAAGTACTGGAGGCAGCCTCCCGCCAGCCTCAAAGGCTGGCAAAACGCATTACCGCCATGCTGGAGGACGAGCAGCGCTATCAGCAGTACGTTTCGCGCTGCCATCAGGCAGCACAGCTGCTCAACTGGGAACAGGAACAACACAAACTACTCCAAATTTACCAGCAGGCCTGCCCACCTCCGCATATCTCCTGACTCCTGCCTGAGGCATGCTACCCCCCGTCACTTGCCCCAACCGCCTCTCCTCCCCGGAACACTTCCCGTATGTGGTAGGCCTTCTTGTTTTGAGATTCGTAGTAGGTGCGCATCAGCACCTCGGTGATCAGGCCGGTGGTGATGAGTTGTATGCCGCCTATGGTGAGCATCAGACCTAAAATGAGCAGGGGTTTTCCCCAAATATCTTTCCCCATCAACTTGAGCACCACCAGGTAAACATTGATGAGCATACCCAGCATGAAAATGAGGAAGCCGCTGATGCCGAAAATGTGCATGGGCTTTTGCAGGTATTTTTGGAAAAACAACACCAGCATCAGGTCGCTGATCACCCTGAAAGTACGGCTGATGCCGTATTTGGAGTGCCCAAAGCGGCGGGCGTGGTGTTTTACATCCACCTGGGTAATGGTAGCCCCCTGCAGCTTGGCCAGCACAGGAATAAAGCGGTGCAGCTCCCCGTAAAGCCCCAGGTTTTTGGCTATGTCGCTTTTAAACACCTTGAGGGTACAGCCATAATCACGAATGTAAACGCCTGTAAGCCTGCGAATCAGCGCATTGGCCAGCTTACTGGGGATTTTGCGCAGCACAAAGCCGTCCTTGCGGTTGGCGCGGTTGCCCGCCACCAGGTCCCAGTCTTCAGCTTCGGCCAGCTCCAGCATGCGCGGAATATCGGCCGGGTCGTTTTGCAGGTCACCATCCAGGGTGACGATGTATTCGCCCCGGGCCTGCTCAATGCCAGCCGCCATGGCCGTGCTCTGCCCGTAATTTTTGCGAAGCTTTACCAGCAGGGTGTGGCTGTCGGCATGGGCTTTTATTTGTGCCACAGTGTCGTCGGTACTGCCGTCGTCCACAAAAACCACCTCGTAGGCATAGCCCTGCAGGGCTGCCCGTATTTGCTCGAGCAAAGGGGCTATGTTTTCTGCTTCATTCATAACGGTAATCACCAGGGAGAGCTTGGGTTGCATGGGCTTGTAGATTAATTGTGAACAATGGCGCAAATTAACGCTTTTGCCTGCATTCATGGCACCCACTGCTTGCTTCTCTTCGAGCATTTTTACTAATTTCCCCCTTTACATCCGCTTTTAACCACCAATATATGAGGCTCCCCAACTCCCGCAGACAATTTCTCAGGCTCAGCAGCCTGGCCATGGCCATCCCCCTGATGCCCTTTCCGCCTACTGAACAGGCAAAGGTGTCCATCGCCCCAAACGGGCAAATGAGCATACAGCAAGCCATTGATACCATAATTAGCCACATTCCCGGAGGAAAACTGGACACCACCGTTGACACCTTCAAATCCTCCGACCCCGGGCAGGCGCTACGGGGCATTGTTTCTACCTTTCTGGCTACCACTGCCGTCATTAAGGAGGCCATTGCCAAACATGCCAACCTCATCATTACCCACGAACCCACTTTCTACAACCACCTGGATGAGACCGACTGGCTGCAACAGGACCCCGTTTACCTGTACAAGCGCAAGCTGCTCGAAGATAACCACATCGTAGTTTGGCGCTTCCACGACTACTGGCACCGCCACCGGCCCGACGGCATACTGCATGGGTTTTTGCAAAAAATGAACTGGCTATCTTACCTCGACCCGCAGCAGGAAAATACCTGCATCATCCCTCCCACCCCCCTGCCCAAACTGGCCCGTACCTTCAAAAAAAAGCTGGAGCTGGACCGATGCTTTTACATAGGCGATCCCCGGCTGAGCTGCAGCCGTATCGGCATACTGCCCGGCGCATGGGGGCGTGGGCCCCACATTGAGCTGTTGCAAAAGGACATAGATGTGCTCGTAATTGGAGAAACAGCTGAGTGGGAAACAGCCGAATACGTACGCGACGCCGCCGAAGCAGGCATGAAAAAAGGACTGATCGTACTGGGACATGCCATGAGCGAAGAGCCCGGCATGGCCTACGTGCTGGACTGGCTAAAAGACGTACTGCCCGGTGTGCCGGCCTGGCACATACCTGCACACGACCCCTTTGTAGGTGTATGAGGGGGTTTTTGCCGTTTTTTTACATTCATTTCTCACTTCCCTATGCTCAAATACCGCTTTTATCTTAGCTTTACCGGCTGTTTCTGTTGCTTTTTGGGTATGCTAATGGCTCAAACTCATCCTGCCCCGGATTCCGGCACACACTGGGGCATTACCTACGAAATATTTGTGCAGGCCTTTGCCGACAGCAATGAAGACGGCATAGGCGACCTGCCCGGGCTGAGGGCTCGCCTGGACTACCTGCAGGAATTGGGGGTAGAAGCCTTGTGGCTCATGCCCATACATCCCTCGCCCAGCTACCACAAGTACGACGTACTGGACTACTACGGCATCCATCCCGATTACGGCAGCATGCAGGATTTCAGGGAAATGCTGCAGGCTGCCCACAGCCGGGGTATGAAAGTCATCATTGACCTGGTGCTGAATCACACCTCCGACCAGCACCCCTGGTTTCAGCAGGCCCGCCAGGGCCCCGACAATCCCTATCGCGACTATTACGTATGGTCAGATAATGATGAAAAAATGAAAAAAGACCCTCCCTGGCACTGGCATAGCCTCAAAGACGAAGCCGGAAATCCCCTGCCGGGAGAAAAGTATTACGGTTTTTTCTGGCATGGCATGCCCGACCTCAACATGGACTGTGAGCCCCTGCGGCAAGAGCTGGTCAACATCGGTACGTTCTGGCTAAAAGAGGTAGGGGTGGATGGCTTCCGGCTGGATGCAGCCAAGTTTATCTACGGCGAGCGCTACCCCCAAAAAAACCACGCATGGTGGACCTATTTCCGGCAGGAAATGCAAAAGGTAAAACCAGATGTATATCTGGTGGGCGAGGTATGGGATGGGCCCGAAGTCATCGCTCCCTACCTGCAGGGGCTGCACGCCTGCTTTAATTTTCACCTCAGTGAGCTCATACGCAAAACGGTGAAGAAGGGAAAAAACGAATTTGGCCTGCTCTGGGAATACCAGCGAATCGACAGCCTCTACAAAAGCGTGACGCCCTATGCCCAGGATGCCACCTTCCTTACCAACCACGACCAAAACCGCATAGGCTCGGAGCTGAAGGGCAGCATCAACCGCCTGAAAATGGCCGCAGCCATTCTGCTTACCCTGCCCGGAAGCCCCTACCTCTACTATGGAGAAGAACTGGGCATGCAGGGCCGCAAACCCGACGAATACATACGGGAGCCCTTTCTCTGGACCCGAAAGCAACATCATGCCCCTCAAAGCCGCTGGATCGAGCCCCGGTACAGCACCCCCCAGGCTGTACACCCCCTGGATGAACAGCAACAAGACTCCCACTCCCTCTACCACCATTACCGCAAGCTCATTCAGCTACGCAAACAATCCCCCGTACTGCAACACGGAACCCTGCAGCCTGCCCTCTGCAATATGAAAGGGGTACTGGCGTTCTACCGTATATACAAAGGCCAGAAATGGCTCATCATTCACAACCTGAAAGGGAGGCGGCAGCACATAGAGCTGCCCCGATTCACGGGAAATGTGTTGTTCTTTAGCAGAAAACCCCGCTTGCATGCCGGCAACAAACTGCAGCTCGCCAGCTTCTCCACGGTGATATGTAATGTGAAGCTGTAAAAAGCAGGTTTTATGCACAAACAACCTTCCACGGAATTGACTATCTCACGAATAAAGTGTATGTTAGTAGCCACATCGCCCTTTCTAAACTTTAACGATTGCTTTGACATGAAAAAACAGGAGTTGTTGCAGCAGGCATCCGAAATGCGGCAGGCCATGAAAAAAGCCGCCGGAATAGCCGACCAGTTGAGAGATCACCTGTCGGCTGCACAGGAGCCCGCTATTAGCGCTATTTGCAACGTCATTCGCTCTTATTTGCTGGAAACAGAAAAGCAGGAGGAAATTTTCTCCGACATGCTGAATACCAAATTGCAAGACTGATTTACCCGTCCTCCCAAAAATTAAAAAAAGACCTCCGGTATCGAAGGTCTTTTATTTTTTTGTCTTTTTTCCCGCCTGCCTTATCTGGG
>RFHT01000170.1 GCA_003696835.1 Bacteroidota bacterium | reverse complement strand
GGCATGTGGGTGGCCAATCTCTACTACTGGGGGTTTAACCAGTACATCATCCAGCGCACCCTGGCGGCCAAAAACCTGCGCGAATCGCAGAAAGGCATTGCGTTTGCCGCCTTTTTGAAGCTCATCATTCCCCTGATCGTGGTCATTCCCGGCATTGTGGCTTATGTATTGAATACGGCCCCCGACGGCACCTTTAGCCCCGACCCCTCATTTATAGGGGAAGCCGGCAACATCATCAACGACAATGCGGCGCCCTGGCTCATCAGCAAATTTATTCCCACAGGGCTCAAAGGCCTGGTGCTGGCTGCCCTGGCGGCTGCCATTGTATCTTCTTTGGCTTCCATGCTCAATTCTACGGCCACCATTTTCACCATGGACATCTACAAACCCTACATTGAGCCCAAAGCCAGCGAACACAAACTGGTGAATGTGGGCCGCATGACGGCCGCAGCGGCTCTGCTCATCGCCATTATACTGGCGCCCCAGCTCAAAAACCTCGGGCAGGTATTTCAGTACATACAGGAATACACCGGCGTGGTGAGTCCGGGCATTCTGGCTGTATTTATGTTGGGCTTATTCTGGAAAAAAACCACCAACAATGGGGCTATATGGGGGGCCCTGCTCTCTATCCCCATTGCCATGTACTTCAAAGTGGGCCCCAATGCGTGGTCGGACAGTGCCTTGTTCCTCAACCTGCCCTTTATGGACCAGATGTTCTGGACGTGGATTCTTTCCATGGTGGTGATTGTGGTGGTGAGTTTAATTGAAAATAAAGGCAGGGACCACGAAAAAGGCATCCCCATTTCGCGCGAGACCTTTGCTACGGAGCCGGTCTTTAACATCAGCGCCGTGGTGATATGCGTGATACTGGCAGCTTTGTATGCTTATTTTTGGTAAAAAATAGATTGATCTTAGAACTGCAACCCGGCTTTATGAGAATTTATCGCCTACCCGAAGCCATTGTGCTGGAGCATGCCCACCAGTTGTACGTCCTGGCAGGCCAGGACTGGGATGCGCTCATCAACCGGCAGGGGCTGCACGATTTTTTGGTGAAAAAACTCGCCTCCCTGGCTCCGGTTCCTGACTTGAGCAGGGAGGAACTGGTGCATGCCCTGCCGCCCGTCGGGCGGCAGGAGGTGTGGGCTTCGGGCGTGACCTACTTTCGCAGCCGGGTGGCACGTATGGAGGAGGCCGAAGCGGCCGGCGGGGGCGATTTTTACGACAAGGTGTATGAGGCTGAGCGGCCCGAGCTATTTTTCAAGGCCCCCCCCTATCGCGTGGTGGGCCCCCACCAGCAGGTGCGCATTCGCAGCGACTCCAGCTGGGATGTGCCCGAGCCTGAGCTCACCCTCTTTATTTCCCCGGCGGGCACCATTGAGGCCTATACCATTGGCAACGACATGAGCTCACGCAGCATAGAGGGTGAAAATCCCCTTTATTTGCCCCAGGCCAAAACCTACAACGGAAGTGCTGCCCTGGGGCCCTGCCTGTATGTGCCTGGCAGTCCGCTGCCGCCCGCTACCAGTATTCACCTGCACATTCTGCGCGATGGCCAAAGCGTGTTTTCCGAAAGCATCACCATCGACCAAATGAAGCGCCGCCCTGAAGAACTGGTGGCCTACCTCTACCGGGAAATGGATTTCCCCCACGGTTGCTTTTTGATGACTGGCACTGGCATTGTTCCCCCAGCCTCCTTTACTTTGCAGCATGGAGACGAAATCCGCATTCGCATTGACGCCATAGGCGAGTTGGTCAATACGGTCGCATAAATTCTGTTCGCCATTATTTTACAAACATTAACCCAACCCTCTTTGCCCATGAACCTCTCC
The DNA here is from genome assembly GCA_003696835.1 of Bacteroidota bacterium. Lineage (GTDB taxonomy): Bacteria > Bacteroidota > Bacteroidia > J057 > J057 > J057. Next base: position 1,751 of record RFHT01000170.1, on the reverse strand, counting down.
GGCAGCCAACTCATAGGTCCTCACCAGAGCCAGCAAGGCTCCCAAACCTTCCATGCTGTTGATCCTAGCAGCGGGCAGGAACTGGCCCCTGCATTTTATGAAGCCACTCCGGCGGAAGTGGCCCAGGCAGCCAAGGCTGCCGAAGCGGCCTTTGAACGCTACCGCAGGCTGGAGCCCGCTGCGCGGGCGGCATTTCTGGACCAAATAGCTGAAGAAATCATGGCTCTGGGCGATGCCCTCATAAAACGGGCCATGCAGGAAACCGCCCTGCCCGAAGGGCGGCTCAAAGGGGAGCGTGGGCGCACCTGCAATCAGCTGAAGCTGTTTGCCGAAGTAGTACGCGAAGGCTCCTGGGTGGATGCCCGCATAGACACGGCCGACCCCGGGCGGAAGCCCGTACCCAGGCCGGATGTGCGCCAGATGCACATCCCGTTGGGCCCGGTGGCTGTGTTTGGCGCCAGCAATTTCCCCCTGGCTTTTTCCGTAGCCGGGGGCGACACGGCTTCGGCCCTGGCTGCGGGCTGTACCGTGCTGGTAAAAGGCCACCCAGCACACCCGGGCACCTCCGAGCTGGTGGGCAGGGCCGTGCTGGCCGCTGCCGCCAAAACCAATATGCCCGAAGGGGTGTTTTCCCTGCTGCAGGGCGCCGGCCACCAGGTGGGCATGGCCATGGTGGAGCATCCCCTCGTCAAAGCCGTGGGCTTTACTGGCTCTTTTCGCGGCGGCAAAGCCCTCTTCGACCTGGCCAACCAACGCCCGGAGCCCATTCCGGTATATGCCGAAATGGGCAGCACCAACCCGGTATTTGTGTTGCCGGGTGCTCTGGCACAGCGGGCAGCCAGCATCGCCAAGGGGCTGGCATCCTCCGTGGCCCTGGGCGTAGGGCAATTCTGCACCAATCCGGGACTGGTGCTGGCCCTGGAAGGGGAGCATACCCAGGGCTTTATTGAACAAACGGGTAAGGAGTTGGGGGAAATTACGGCTGGTACCATGCTCACCAAAGGCATACAACAGGCCTACCTCAGCGGCATCAAAAAACTGAACGCCATCGGCAATGTGGAGGTAGTAGCCTCTGGCAAGGCTGCTTCTACGGCCAATACTTCTACCACCTTTATGCTCAAAACAGATGCTGCTACCCTGCTTACCCGCAAAGAGCTGACCGAAGAAGTATTCGGCCCCTCTACGGTGGCCGTCACGGCCAGCAGCAAGGCCGAATTGCTGGCGGCAGCCAACAGCCTCGAAGGCCACCTCACGGCTACCATACATGCCACGGAGAAAGACCTTCAGGAGTTTGACGAGTTGGTGACCTGCCTGCAGCGCAAGGTGGGACGTCTCATTTTCAATGGGTTTCCCACCGGGGTGGAAGTATGCCATGCTATGGTGCATGGCGGGCCCTTCCCGGCCACTACCGATGCCCGCTCTACCTCCGTGGGCACGGCCGCCATACGGCGCTTTGCCCGCCCGCTCTGCTACCAGGATTTCCCCCAGCATATACTGCCGCCTGAGCTGCAAAACCATAACCCCCGAAAAATTTGGCGCCTCATAAATGGCCAAATGAGCCGGGAGGGGGTTTAGGTGGCAGGATGCAAGAAGTTGATTAGCCACTCAGATCACTCAGATCACAAAGGAGGACACGAAGCCAACTGGGGCAAAGTTTGAGGATTGCAATTCAGGTCGTAGCGCAGCGGAGATGCCTTTAAGGAGATACAGGGAGCAGGATATCCTGAATCTTGCCACTTGCATCCTGCATC
>RFHT01000169.1 GCA_003696835.1 Bacteroidota bacterium | reverse complement strand
GTTTGGGTTCAGAATCGTTTCAGGGCTGTTTGAGCTGCGGCTGCGAAGGCATGCTGCTGGTACTTGTTTTGCCTCATAGAAGCTTCCAGCTGTTGGCGGCCCTGGGCCTCATTACCCGCTTTGATCAGGATCAGCCCACTCAGGCACAGCAGCTCAGGGTCCTTGGACTCAGTAGCCAGGGCCTTTTCAATGTGTTTTTCAGCAGCCTCCAGTTCATCCATTTTGAAGTAAATAGAGGCCAGCAATTCGTTTACCTCTGCATTGTCAGGCCTGCTGCGATACTCAGCCAAGGCATGTTCCAGTGCTTTAGGCAGGTCATTGAGCAGGTCTCTGTACACCCGGGCGTATTCCATGTCCATTTTGTGGCCGTTGGCTTCATCATCTGCCAGCATGGCCAGTATCTCTTGTGAAAGGGCTGCTGTCTGTTCGTCTTTTCCCATTTTTTGGTACAGAGCTGCCTTTTGTTCATAAAATCCCACCTCCGGGATAATGGCACAGGCCTGATCCAGCAGTTTTTCCGCTTCCTGGTATTCCCCTTTCAGCTGGTGCAGGTCGGCCAGGGCCGCCAGGGCAAAAGGATAATTGGGGCGTTCGTCCAGGCAAAGGCGAAACTCATGCCCGGCCAGCTCATGCTGCCCGTAGCGCTCATAGAGCTTGCCCAGGGTATAACGGCACCAGGCGGCATCTTCATAGCCAGGCATACCGGCCGATACGGCCAACTTCATGGCCTCAATGGCCCCTGGTACATCCCCGTGAATTTCGCGCAGGTAGGACACCCGCGCATAAGAGCGCAGATCCGGGCGTATAGCTACCATTTTGTCGGCATATTCTACGGCCTGTGCATACTGCCCCAGCTCTACATGCGCATCTACCAGCGCTCCGTATATCAGGGCATTGTGGGGATTGAGGGCCAGAGCCTTTTCTCCGCTTTGGAGTGCCCGCTCAAACTGGTGCAACGAAAGATATACCGAGGTTTGAAGCAGCAGGGCCTGAAACTCCTCATCGCGGGGCGGGTTTTGGGCCAGCACACTTCCGGTCATTTTCAGGGCTGCGGGATAATAATGGCCGTGCTCGCCCGTGGCGCGTGCCTCCAGCATAAGGAGCTGAGCCATTTTCAGCTTGGCATCCAGGTGGTAGGGGTCGGCCTGCAGCTTTTCGGCCAGGCTGTTGTAGGTATTAATGATATAGGCCTGCTCTTCGGGCGTGCCAATGAGGGGCGAGCGCGGCAGCAATTCGGGCAATTGGGTGAGCTTAGCTGTCTCCGTTTTGGGAGTAGCGGGCCGGGGTTGGCAACTCAGCAGCACTAGCAGTATGGGCGCGAGTAGCATCAGGACAAAAAGAGATGAAACTGTTCTCATTGTTTTTGTGTTTTAAGGTCTTTGATGTTAGCGTTGGCATACCTACGTGTGCAGGTGGGCGAATGGATTGGGGGAGGTAAAAATTTTTGCATAAAAAGATTCTCATTGGGATATTTACCGCTTTTCGGTCTCACAATTACCCAATACCATGTCTGTATCTGCCAAACTGCTGGAAAAAATCCGCCAGTTGGAGGACCAAAGCCGCCAGCTGGAGCCTGCTGCTGCCACGCGCCAGTCGTGGCAGCAGCAGGTGCTGGCCTACTCCGAGCACTTTATCCGGAATCGCGACCACTGGCCTGCCTACCGCCAGACGGCCGATAATGGACGGGGGCTGTACGACAGCCCCATTGAAGAAGAGGCCATGGACATGGCCGAAGCCCTGGCCCTGCTGGGCAGGCACCTGGAAGAGCCGGGCATAGAGACCACCTCTTCGCGCCATTTTGGTTACATTCCGGGTGGGGGGCTGTACCCCTCAGCCCTGGCCGACTACCTGGCTGCGGTCAACAACAAATATGCGGGTGTGTTTTTTGCCAACCCTGGCCTGGTGCGCATGGAGAATATGCTCATTCGCTGGATTTGCCGGCTGATGGGCTACCCCTCTACCGCTTTTGGCAACCTCAGCTCGGGCGGCAGCATGGCCAACCTCATCGCCATACACACCGCCCGCCACGCCCGTGGCCTACGGGCAGGTGACTACCACCGGGCCGTGGTTTACCTCACAGCGCAAACCCACCATTCCTTTGCCAAGTCGCTCAAAGTGGCCGGTATGGAAGAGGCCCGGCTACGCATGCTGCCACTGGATGCGCACTATCGCATGCAGCCTGGCAGCCTGCCAACGCTGGTGCAGCAGGACCTGCAGGCGGGCCTCATCCCCTTTATGGTGGTGGCTTCGGCCGGCACCACCGATACCGGGGCCATAGACCCTCTGCATGCCATCGGCAGCCTGGCCCGGCAGTTGGGCTTGTGGTACCACGTAGATGCAGCCTACGGCGGCTTTTACATACTGTGCGAGGAGGTGCGTCCTCGCCTCAAGGGCTTAGAGATGAGCGACTCCCTCATCATCGACCCCCACAAAGGGCTGTTTCTTCCCTATGGCAGCGGGGCCGTCATTGTACGGGAGGCCCGCCACCTGCTGGCGGCCCACAGCTACCAGGCCCCCTATATGCAGGACGCCGCCCAGCAGGAAGAACCCGAGCCCGCAGCCACCTCTGTAGAGCTGACCAAACACTTCCGGGGACTGAGGATGTGGCTGCCCCTCAAACTCTTTGGCCTGCGGGCTTTCCGGGCTGCCCTGGCCGAAAAAGTGTGGCTGGCCCGCTATTTTTACGAGCGGCTGCAGGACCTGCCCGGCTTCGAAACCGGCCCTTATCCCGATATTTCGGTAGTTTTGTTTCGATATATTCCCAAAAATGAACATCCCAACCGCTTTAACCAACGGCTGGTACAATCCTTGCTGCAAGATGGGCAAGTCTTTCTCTCAACCACCCGCATAAGCGGGGTGTATTATCTGAGACTGGCCGTATGCGTTTACCGTACACACCTGGCAGATATAGACTTGTGCATAGAAGTGCTGCTGAAGCACATAGAAAAATGCAAAAATATGCCCCAAAAAATGCCTTGATATGCGCCATGTACCCGCCTGCAAGCATCATTCGAAATAATCAGACTTCCCCACCTGAGGAATATTTGAAGTATTTACTAAACCATAAAGGAATAAATAAGCCCTTTGAAAGGCCTGGGAGGCTTTCTGTCTTATTCTTTCCCTATTTTAGATTTCCGTAATAAAGGACGCTGGTCATGATATGGAAAAAATGTATTTATTACCTGTAATTTTGATGTTTACCCTTAATGAAAACATGTAAGAAAAGAAAAAAATTGATGGGCGGCATAGCACGGGATTTCCCGCCGGATATGCGGCCAAATATTTTAAAAATGAGTTGGGAAGCTTCCAAAATGCCCCTCAGTGGGGCAGCTCACTGAGGGCCAAACGAAGAAAAATAAATATTTTTTAAGGGAGTAAGAAAACGGATGGTACTGGTTTTGAAGCACTTTGGTTTATTTTCGGTAATAGTATTTTTGTCTAAGCGTATTATGTGGTAAAAAATACTTGAAATTTTGATAATCGGATATTATATTTGTCTTCCCATTCAAACATACCATGTTTCCGGCAATCTTAAACCGTAACAGAAACCCTTATGAGAACTCACCAATCCACTGACGAGGCCACCTCCGTAGAAAGGCTGGAGCGCAGTTTCTACGACCTCAATGACGTATATCGCAAACACCGCGAGTACATCAAGACCAAGTACAGGATCAATGCACTTGAAATGGAGATCATTCAGCTGATTGTACTGGATGGCAAAAAGAAAATGAAAGAAATAGGCGACTATTTCAACATCAAGCTGAGTACCCTGACAAGCATCATCGACAAAATCGAGCGCCAGAAGCTCGTCAAACGGGTCAATGGCAAGCACGACAGACGCGTGGTGTATCTGGAAGTATCCAAAAAAGGAGAAAAACTCTACGCCGATTACAGCCGTTACCTGCACGTGGTGTCACAGCTGATGCGGCGCTCGCTGGCCTCAGAGCAGTTTGATGCCTTTGTAACCGGCCTGGAAAAAATGTCAGAAATTGTCAAGCCTTCCTCTTAAAATCCCTGGATAATCGCCCTCAGGAGCTGGGGATTATTTGCCTCCCCAATTCTTCCCTTTACTCAAATGTTTAACACTCAATGAAATGACATACCCTGTGATGAACAACAATGAAGCAGAAGAAGTCAAACGCCTGGAAAAAAGTTTGATTACCTTGAACGACATTCTGCGCAAGCACCACGATTTCATCAAACGAAAGTATAAGGTCTCGGCCCTGGAAATGGAAATTATGCAGTATGTGATCCAGGAAGGGCCCCAAAAGATGAAAGACGTTGCCAGCCATTTTCACATCAAGCTCAGCACCCTCACCAGCGTGATTGACAAAGCGGAGAATGCCCGTATTCTACGCAGGGTGAATTCCAAAGAAGACCGGCGCGTCGTTTTTCTGGACGTAACCAAAAAGGGCAAAAGTATCTTCCAGGAATACAACAAGTACCTCAAAGAAATGGCCGACCGCATGAAAGGTAGCCTGGACGAGGAGTCCTTTGGGATGTTTGTCGAAAGCATGGAAGCCTTTACCCGTTTATCATACAACTAGGCCCAGCTGCAACAACAGGCCCGGGATGCAAGCCATGGCTGCATCGCATTTAACTTTTTTACTCGAATATTTTTTTTCAGTCAGAATTTATCCTAATTTGCTGCCATCTGAATATTCCTGGCAGAAGGGAGGCCATGTATTGCCATAGCTGTACATGGCTTTCGGGTGTTCGGCCCCTTTTTGCCCTGATTTTCAGGCAGTCAGCATTTTTTTTCCAAGCGTGCGAAAGCCGCGCATTTGTGTGATTTTTTTTTCCTTAAACTCCTTTTTGAATTTTGTTTTTACATTAAATAAATTTTTAATCTTTCCAACTCAATCGAAAATTTTTTGCAGACAGTTTGCTTCTTAAAAAGAAAATTTGTTTTTTGTTGGAAAAAAAGTGGGGCAAAAAGTATTGACAGTCAGGCCGTTTGCCCGCGGTGCTCTTTTTGGCCAGTGGCTGTTTATAAGATTTTGAATAAGTAATAATATAATTACTATGGTCATAAAGTACCTAATATACTCAATTTATAACCCTTTATATTACAGCAAATACATAATACAC
>RFHT01000168.1 GCA_003696835.1 Bacteroidota bacterium | reverse complement strand
TGCCACCAAAGCATCGCACGCAAAGCCGCCAAGGCGTAAAGATAAGCCCTCTGCGTCTTTGCGGCTTTGCGAGCAATAAACCCCCTTTGCGCCTCTGCGAGCAACAAATAGGGAATATCGAACAAAGCGTGTCAAACAGCAGCACACTTGCCCCCAAAGACCGCCCCTTACAGCCAGGTGGATTCATTGCGGGCATCTGGCTGGGGTTGGGCCTGGTTTACTCCCTCCAAACAATAACCGGCAGCTTAAGGAAAAACTGGCAACTCCTTTAAAAGTTCAGGAATAAATAGGGATAGTGAACAACTTATCTGTTAAAGTGCTAAATTGAAGGCAAATTCACCCAGATACACAAACGCCATGAAACTTTCCTATTTTTCTATTGGTATGTTGTTGTTGCTGGCGGGTATGCTGGGCTCAGCCTGCAGTTCGTCCAAAAACACAAGTACCAAAGAATATGAGCAGGAAATAGATGCGGGCTACGGCACGCAGAAATCCAGTCAGATTGTCAACCCCATGGGCTATGTGGAGACCAATAAGGATTACCCCTCCAACCTGGAGCTGGCCGACCACCTGCGCAAAATACCGGGCCTGATGGTGTCGGGCTCGGGCCGAAATGTGAGCATACAAGTGCGGGGCGTGGGCTCTATCAACGCGGGTACAGATCCCCTCTTTGTGCTGGACGGTACGCCCATAGGCACGGAGTATGCCATGGTGGCCGATGCCATCAACCCCAATGAAATCAAATCCATACGGGTGCTCAAAGGAGCAGATGCCGCCATTTACGGTGCCCGGGCTGCCAATGGGGTGATTCTCATCCGCATGAATAAAACGAGCAAGTAGCACCATCCCTATGCGCCATTTCGTTGTGATTGGATTGATTGCTGGCATAGCCGGATGCTGGATTGCCTGCCAGCCTGTTTCTGACGAAGCGCGGGGGGCGCAACTGGCTCAGACCTACTGCAGTTCCTGCCATCTTTTTCCCGCTCCCCATTTGCTGCCTGCGCACTTGTGGGAGGAGAATGTATTGCCGGTAATGGGAGCTTACCTGGGCTATCCCACCAGCCTGCTGCCGCCCCTCTCTGAGCTCTCTATGGAAGAACAGTACAACATAGAGCGTGCAGGGGTGTTTCCGGCTACCCCCCAGCTGAGCCAAAGGGACTGGAAGCTCATTCAGCAATACATCATCAACCAGGCTCCGGCCCAGGCCGAAGCACCGGCTCATCCGCTCAAACTACAAAAAGGACTGCCCCATTTCCGGGAAAAGATCATTCGCTTTCCCCTGCAGGGAGAGGCCATGACCACCTACCTGGGCTTTGATACGCTAAGTGGAAATATACTGGCAGCCGACGCCCGCAGTTATGTGTTTGAGCTGGACTCTTCGGGCCAGATTCGAAACTCCCAGCGCACACCCAGCCCACTGGTAGATGTGCTCATGCATCCCAACGGCAACAGTGACTGGCTGACCATCGGCAATATTTTCCCCAATGACCGCAAAGAAGGCATTTTCTGGCAGTCGGTGCAGGGCTATGGCTTTCAGGCCCGCATAGAAAACCTCGGCCGCCCGGTGGACTTCAACCATGCCGACCTGAACCAGGACGGGCTGCAGGATGTGGTCATTTGCAGTTTTGGGCACCACACCGGCCAGCTGGCCTGGTATGAGCAGCTGCCCGACGGCCGCTATGCCACCCACGTACTTTCGCACAAGCCCGGAGCAGTAAAAACTGAAATTGCCGACCTCAACGGCGACGGCCTGCCCGACATCCTGGCCCTGATGGGCCAGGGCGATGAAGGCGTATTTGCCTACCTTAGCCAGGGTGAGGGGCAGTTTGAGCAGCGTGCCCTGCTGCGCTTTCCGCCCGTATATGGCTCCAGCGATATGAAACTGACCGACTTTGACCAGGACGGCGACCTGGACCTGCTGTATGTCAATGGCGATAATGCCGATTATTCCTACAGCAAAAAAGCTTACCACGGTTTGCGCATTTTTACCAACGAGGGGCAGCTTCGCTTTTCCGAAGCTTTTTTTGCGCCGGTATTTGGCGCCACCCGGCTCGAGACAGCCGACTTCGACCTGGACGGGGACACCGACATTGCCCTGGTGGCTTTTTTCCCCGATTTTGAGCAGGAACCTCTGGCTTCTTTTGTGTATTTTCAAAATATTTCTACCCCCTCCAGTCCCTGGCAGTTCGAGCATTTTGGCCTTCATCAGGCACGGGCTGGGCGCTGGCTGGTGCTCAATGCCCATGATTACGACCGGGACGGAGACACCGATTTGCTGCTGGGATCTTTTACCCTCGCGCGCGTGCCCGTTCCGGAGTCTCTGCGCAAAAACTGGCAGCAGCAACCCGCCAATTTGTTGTTGCTGGAGAATGAACTGAATCCATGAATGATCCGGTTTTTGCGCGTTGACAAAAGCCCTATCTTTGCCTAAAAGACTCAGGCTAACCTCCACAAAAGTCAAAAAAGCCAAATTTGCCCGGCGGCCTGAGCTCTCGGCAGGCGAAAAACCCCTTATTGATCCTATGGCTTGTCATTCCAATTTCTATTTCTTTTGCATCAACTTTCAGGAGTTGTATATTCGTTTTGTAAATCAATAGTCAGATACCCATACCCTTTATGAACAACAAATTATCGTCCTCCTTTTATTTTGCAGCTACCCTTCTGCTGTGCGCTCTCATGTTCAGCTGTGGGGAGCGGGGACCCATGTTCGAGCAAATTCCCGCAGAGGTGTCCGGGGTGCATTTCACCAATACAGTGCTGGAAAACGACACCTTCAACATACTGGAAGATGAATTTATGTACAATGGCGGAGGCGTGGGCATAGCCGATTTCAACCAGGATGGGCTTCAGGACCTCTACTTCGCTGGTAATCTAGTAGCCAACAAGCTCTACCTCAATAAAGGAAACTTTCACTTTGAAGATGTAACCGAAGCCTCGGGCACTGCATCGGGGGATGTGTGGTCTTCGGGCGTCTCAGTGGTGGACATCAACGGCGACCAACTGCCCGACATCTACCTCTCCGCTACCCACGACAAGGCCCCCCAAAGGAGGCGAAACAAGTTGTACATCAACCAGGGCAACGACCCCAGTGGCGTTCCCCGCTTTGTGGACCAGGCCGAAGCCTACGGCCTGGCCGACACCAGCTATACCACACATGCCGCATTTTTTGACTACGACCTGGATGGCGACCTGGATGTGTACCTGCTCATTGACCAGATGTTGCTCAAGCGTTCTTCTACCATTGAGCGCATCAAATCCGACGGCAGTTCACTCACTACCGACAAATTGCTGCGCAATGACGGCATTCCCGCCAGCCTGGGCGGAGACGGAAAGGGGTTTACCGACGTATCCCGTGAAGCGGGCATACTGCTGGAAGGCTTTGGCCTGGGCGTGGCCATTTTTGACGTCAACCAGGATCATTACCCCGACATTTACGTTTCCAATGACTTTATCACCAACGATGTGCTGTACGTCAACCAGCAGGATGGCACCTTTGTCAATGAAATTGAGCGCTACATGCAGCACCAGAGCTACTCCTCTATGGGCAATGATGTAGCCGACATCAACCAGGACGGCCTGCCCGACCTCATGACGCTGGACATGCTGCCCAACACCAACCAACGGGAGAAGCAGATGATGAACCAGAGCCGCTACCTCTTCTATGATCTGCTGGAGCGAAAAGATTATCAGATGCAGTACGTGCGCAACTGCCTCCAGCTCAACCGGGGAGACGGATTCAGCGAGGTGGGACAGCTGGCCGGGGTATCGGCTACTGACTGGAGCTGGAGTGTGCTCATGACCGACTACGACAACGACGGCCTTACGGACATATTTATCAGCAACGGCTTTCCACGGGATGTTACGGACCAGGATTTCAGCGATTTCCGCTCCGACGTCAAAGGCCGGTTTTCTTCTACAGAAACGGTGCTTTCTCAGATTCCCGAAGTGAAAATACACAACTTTTTTTACCGCAACCTGGGGAATCTTCGCTTTGAGGATGTATCGGAAGCCTGGGGCATTGAGCAGCCTTCTTTTTCCAACGGAGCCGCTTATGGCGACCTGGACAATGACGGCGACCTGGACCTGGTGGTCAACAACATCAATGATTCTGCTTTTATTTACCGCAACCAGGCCCGGCAGCAGCAGCCAGGCAGTCATTACCTCCGCCTGAAGCTGAAGGGCCCACCCCTCAACACCCAGGGGCTGGGCAGCAAAATATGGTTGAAAGTAGGTGAAAAATCTTACTACTGGGAGCATTCGTCTTACAGGGGGTACATTTCCACCATGGAGCCCTTTATACACTTTGGGCTGGGCATGGCCTCACAGGTAGAAGAGCTCAGACTGAGGTGGCCCGATGGCAAGGAAAACCGCTTAAAAGAGCTTGCTGTGGACCAGGTGTTGGAAATTGACTACGACAAAGCCGTATTGGTGGAGCCAACCGATACCGTTGAACAGCCGCCTTTGTTTGTGCGGGTGGATAGCAGTTCTGGCCTCAATTTCAGACACAGCGAGTCAATTTTCCAGGACTTTGGGGTGCAGGTACTGCTGCCTCACAAACTCTCCCAGGAAGGGCCCGGCATGGCCGTGTATGACCTCAACCAGGATGGGCGCCAGGACCTGCTCATCGGCAATGGGCGAATGCATGCGGCCCGCATCTTTTTGCAGCAGCCCGCTGGGAATTTTATTTCCCTCGAACTGGCCGACACCTCCGATACCGAAGACATGGGCATAGGGGTGTTTGACGTCAATGGGGACAGCGTTCCCGATGTGTATGTGGCCAGCGGCAGCAGTGAGTTTGCCGCTCATTCTGCCCATTATCAGGACCGCTTGTTTTTCAACCAGGGAGCGGGTAAGCTGCAGCAGGCTGAAGCCGCCCTGCCTGAAGTACCCATTTCCTCCTCTACGGTGAATGCAGCTGACTTCGACCGGGACGGCGACCTGGATGTGTTTGTGGGGGGGCGGATGGTGCCCCAGTCTTACCCCATGCCGGAGCGCAGCATGCTGCTGCGCAATGAACAGGGCCATTTTAGCGACGCCACGGCTGAGGTATGCCCCGAACTGATGAAGCTGGGCATGGTGACGGCTGCCCTGTGGACCGACTTCAACCGCGACGGATGGGTGGACCTGCTGGTAGTGGGAGAATGGATGCCCATTACGTTTTTTGAAAACCAGCAGGGCAGGCTCGTGCGCACAACGCCCCCACTCACGCTGGATCATCCCCTGAACAAAGGCAAAGCCCGCAAGCTGAAGCCCGGCCAGTCCAGGGGCTGGTGGAACAGCATAACCTCCGGAGACTTCGACCTGGACGGGGATGTGGATTACTTGCTGGGCAATCAGGGCCTCAACAACCGCTTTAAAGTAAGCCTGGAGCATCCGCTGAAGGTTTACGCCAAGGATTTTGACAAAAACGGCAGTGTGGACCACATCATTGCCGCTTACCGGCAGGGCAACTATTATCCCATTCATCTGAGAAACGATTTCATTCGCCAACTCAACCACATGCGGCGCCGCTTCTTCAAGTATGCCGATTATGCCCAGGCGACGCTAACCGACATCTTTACCGAAGAGGAACTCGCTGGTGCCTACTATGCCGAGGCGGCCATGATGGAAAGTATGTACATGGAAAACCGCGAAGGAGTATTTGTGCTGCATCCTCTGCCTACTGCGGTACAATTTGCTCCCGTGTATGGCATGGTGGTACAGGATTTTAACGGCGACCGTTTTCCCGATGCCTTGCTGGTGGGCAACCGCTTTGGAACGGAAACCTTCTCCGGCAGACACGACGCTTCCCTGGGCAATGTATTGCTGGGCGACGGCCAGGGCCATTTCCGTGCCCTCAACCCCCGCCAAAGCGGTATGCGCATAGACGGAGATGCCAAATCGGCTGCCTGGCTGCCCATGTCCGGCGGGAACTATTACCTGCTGGTAGCCCAAAACAACGACAGCCTGCTGGTGTTTGAACCCCGGCAGTCGGTACCAGGCGGGCGGTTGCATGCCGGACCGTTGGACTATGGCTGCCTCATTACCTACAAAAACGGAAAGCAGGAAATGCGGGAGTTGCCCTATGGGTCAGGCTACCTCTCCCAGCAGGCGCGTCAAGTGCTCTTGGACCCCAGTGAGGTAGAAAAAATACAAATATGGGATTATGCAGGCAATGCCCGGACAATCACCCCCGAAAGGGTCTCCCCCCATGCGCAGCTGCCATGATGTATCAGCCTACCTGCGGATGTATGAGTTGCGCCGGCCTGCTTCTAGGGCAGCAGAGGCCTCAGCCCGGGTCAGGAAATCGATAGGGCTTGCCCGCAAGTACATCATCAATGGCCTGCAGCATGTCCTGCAGCTGGGGCGTGCTGTTATTGGTAAGCAAAATCACGCAATTTTTATTACCCAACTCCCGCCTGATATAGGTGCGAGCGCCCACCCAACTGCCGCCATGTGCCACCATCTTTTCTCCTTCGGGGCTGTAGCTGATTCCCCAGCCAAAGCCGTAGAGATAGGTGCTGTCGTTGTTCAGCCTTACTGGGGTAAAGGCTTCCTCCAGGGTGGCCTGCGACACCAGTCTATCGGTGTACAGTGCCTGGTCCCATTTGTACAAATCGCGGGTGCTGGCATACAATCCCCCATCCCCTACCATGCCATTGAGGTAGTGCCAGTCGTTGGGCAGGGTATCGCCCTGCACGATCTGGAAGCCTCTGACTTGTAAGGTGGGCCGAAAGTCCTCACCGGTGCTGAACACCTGGCTGTCATGCATGCCCAGGGGAGCAAATATGCGCTGCTCAATGAAGTCCTGTATGCGTTGGCCTGAAACTTCTTCAATGACCAGGGCCAGCAGCACGTAGGCGGTATTGCTGTATGCCCAGGCGTCGCCTGGGGCGAAGTCTGCCGGAGGGCGATGCTCAAGCAGCATGTTAAAGGCATCCCGGTTGTAGGCAGTTTGGCGCTGGGAAATGGGCTTATCTGCATCCCAGAGGGAGTCCATCAGGCTGATGTAGTCGGGCAGACCGGCCGTATGGGTCATCAGGTGCCGAAGCGTCACCCCCGGATAGGGGAATCCGGGCAGGTATTCGCTCAGCAGGTCGTCGTAGTTGAGTTTACCTGCTTCTTTGAGCATCATGACGGCCATACAGGTGAACTGTTTGCTTACCGAAGCCAGGCGAAAGGCTGCGTGTTCGTCCAGGGGAATTTGCTGGAAAATGTCGGCATAGCCGTGGGCCTTGTCATAAACGATGGTGCCCTGCCGACTCACCAGCAGGGCGCCATTGTACAGGCCGCTGTGATAGAGGCTGTCCATGAGCTGGTCGAGCTGCGCATGCAGCTCAGTGGGGGAAGGTGAGCCGGGTTGCTGCTTACAGCTCAGTAGCAAAGACAGCAACAACAGCAGCAAAGCGGGGGAATGTTTCATGGAGTGAGGGATATGCTGATTCCAAAAAAGTATCTAATGGCTGCCGCATCGCCCATGTTTTTGAGCAGACAGCTGTCCACCTCCCTTCTGCGCAGCCAGGCCAATGCCGGCATGTGCATGCTGGCATTGGCAAACGGTATGGCCAACGTAGGTCCCCAAAACGGGAAGTTGAAAATCATGGGCAAACGACTTACCCAAAAGTATGGGTTTTTGGCTCTTTCTCCAATTTTTGGGTGCAGTTCCCTGGCAGGCGCTTACTGCCTGCCACTAGCGCGACTTGAGTTTTACCTGCAGGGTGTAGGCCCCCTCTTGCAGGCCGTTGGCCCCCACCACCCCGATCACCACCCGGTAGGGGTTGTTGATGGCCACGAGGTGTTTGGCCGTGCGGGTATGGTCCTGACGCTTGCCCACATAGTTGCGGTCCCATTTGTGGTCCACTTCGCAGCGTATGCAACTGCTGAGATTGGGTACCACCGACTCATTGTTCAGGCCCACCTCGTAGGCATAAATGCTGAAGTCGGCACGGGGGTCGTCGGGAATGACGGTCACTTCCATTTCGGAGTACCTGGGCAATCCGGTGGTGTAGAGCACGTGGTTGCCGCTAAACTTGTGCTTCTGAGTTTCGGGAAAACAGGCAACGGAGCTGTTCCAGGCCCAGGAAAGGTCTTCCATGAGCGCCCCCTCGGATAAATCGCCCCGTACTTCGACGGTTTCGTTGGCGACGGCTTTGATGATTTTGGGAGATTGTGCTGACATGCTTGTAAAGGTTAAAGTAACAAGTATGAAACTGATAAAGGTGTAGTACATCATGGCAGGTTTTTATGATGAGACAGGCGAGGGCGGTTTTTTTCCCCCACATTAAAAAAAAAACAAGGGGCACTTTGCTGCCAATATAAAAAAGCACGTGCAATCTATAAAACCAGCTACTACCTTTGCCCAAAACCTCCATCAGATGAAACGCAGCCTATACAGCCCATGCATTATTTTGCTGATTGGTCTGGTCACTAGCTTTAGTTTGCCAGCCCAGGAGCCCCCTCTTTCCCTGGAAGTGCGCATACTGGCCCATAACCTGCACATCCCCTGGGACCTGGAGTGGGCTGGGGAGCATGCCCTCATTTTTACCGAACGGAACGGCCATATCAAACGCCTGGACCTGAATTCGGGTCATATCCGTACGCTCTTCACCTTTCCACAGGTGGCCGAAGAGCAACATTCGGGCCTGCTGGGCATGGCCCTGCACCCGCAATGGCCCGATAGTGCAGCCCTGTACGTGGTGTACAGCTATTACGACGAGCAGTTCAGCATATTCATGCGACTGCTGCGGCTCAACTACCAGGCCGGGGCCGACACCCTGCTGCCTGCCGATACGCTCATGCAGGGCATACCCGGCGCTTCTTCCACTACAGGCGCCCGCGTGCTGGCCGATCCCCGCGGCTATCTCTTCCTCAGCACCGGTGACCTGGACCTGGGCACAGTGGCCCAGGATACCCAGTCGTTGAGCGGCAAGGTGCTGCGGCTTGGCCTGGATGGCCGCATTCCGTCCGACAACCCCTTTCCTGGAAATCCGCTCTGGTCTTTGGGCCACCGCAACCCGCAGGGGCTTGCCCTGAGCCCAGCAGGCCAGCTTTACAGCTGCGAACACGGCACTTTCAACAATGATGAGCTCAACCTCATTGAAAAAGGCAGGAATTATGGCTGGCCCCTGGTATCGGGGCCCTGCGATGCAGGCAATGCCAGCACCTGCGCCGAATTAAACGTCAAAGCGCCTTTGCTGAGCTGGACACCGCCTATCGCCCCCTGTGGCCTGGCTTTTTATGCATCCGACCGCTTCCCGGCCTGGAACAACAGCCTCCTCATGGGTGCTCTGAGGGCACAAGGGCTGATGTGGATGAAAATGGACAGCAGCGGCCAGGCCATTGTTGAGCAGCACCTTTACCTTGAGCAGGAATACGGCCGCATACGCGAAGTGCTGGTCAACCCCGAAGGGCGGGTGTTCGTCGCCACCTCCAACCGGGACTCCCGTGGCACGCCTTCTGCTGAGGACGACCTCATACTGGAAGTCATTCCCAAAGCGGTGAGCAGGGCGCCGCTCTCATCTGCCCTGCCCCTGCGCGGGCATTATATGGCCTCTGTGCAACAACTGCAACTTAGCCTTCCCCCAGTACCTTCCCCCACCCGCATCTCCCTGCTCAACATGAGCGGTCAGTTGCTGCTGCAAACTACCCTGCCTCCTGGCCAGACTCACGCCACACTGCCGCTGGCTTCCTTCCCTGCCGGACTGTACCTCCTCCGGGCCAGCTCTGGTGGGCGACAAGGGATGCTGAGGTTTGTGAAATGAGGCAGGGGGCGGGTTTTGTTTTGCTGGTATTATCCTCCACAATGAACGTACACATGAGAATTTGAATTCGAAAAATCCCTGCCATTTTTGGCTTAAAAATGTGTATATTCATTCTCCCAACATCTTCTGGCAAACCCCAATGTTCGCTATATGAATAACCACACCTCTTTCCTGTTGTCCATGCTGTATTGCATGCTGGCCGTTCCGCTTTGGGCCCAGCCAACGGCATCGCTGGAAAACATCCGGCAAGCTGTGAGAGCTGAATTGCTGCAGGCTCCCATAGATGAAAACCGTGTAGAGGAGTTACTGGCCACCCAGCTGCCAGATGGCAGCTGGCCCGGGATCAACTATACCGATACTTCGCGCACGGGCTTCGACCACCGGCGCCACCTGGATGCCATCCTGCTCATGGGCCTGGCCTTCCAACAGCCCGGCTCAGCCTATTTTCGACAGCCTGTCCTCAAAAATGCCCTGATGGCCGCCATTGAGCATTGGCTGGCACACGATTACATAGCTGCCAACTGGCACACCAACGAAATTGGCAACCCCCAGAAATGGGTGCACTTTCTGCTGATCATGGACGAGGATTTGCCGCAGGAGCAGGCAACTGCCATTGGCCGCCTGGCCGACAGAGCCAACCTCAACGCCTGGGGTGCCCGCCCGGGAGGCGACCTCATCAAAATCGCCTCCATCATGGGAGAGATGGCCCTGTACCGAAGGGATACCGCCACCTTGAAACGGGTGGTTCAGGTAATGGGTCAGGAAATCAGAATTGGCAAAGGAAAAGGCATTCAGCCTGACTTGAGTTTTCACCACCGCTACGACCGCGTTACCTCTACCCTCTCCTACGGCACAGGCTATGCAGCTGCCTTTGCAAAGTGGGCTGCCAGGCTGCAGGGCACGCCCTACCGTTTCCCGGAGGAAAGCATTCAGCTACTGGTGGATTACTACCTGGACGGAATCTGCAAAACCCTGGTGCATGGCGCCTACAAGGACCCCGGCGCCATCAACCGCTCCATGTCGCGCCCCCACAGCCTGAAGCCCGTGGGGCCGGAAATTCCCCAAAATTTGCTCAAAGCCACCAACTACCGCCAGGCAGAGCTGCAAAATATCCTGCACATACGGCAGGGCGAGCAGCGCCCCAATCTCAGCGGAAACCGCTTTTTTTGGCACTCGGAATACCATAGCCATCAGCGCCCCACTTTTTTCACCTCTGTGCGCATGTATTCCAACAGGTGCCGCACCATGGAATACCCCCACAACATGGAGTCGCTCAAGATGCACCACTATGCCGATGGCTCCAACTTCCTCTCCCAAAGCGGGCAGGAGTATTACGATATTTTTCCAGTTTGGGACTGGCAAAAAATACCTGGCACCACCGTGCTGCAAAAGCCTGCTCTGCCCTCCTGGAGAGAAATAGTAAAAGAAGGTACTACCAGTTTCGCAGGTGGCATTTCAGACGGCATGTACGGGGCCACTGCCCTGGATTTTCGCAGTGCCCACGACCCGCTTTCGGCCCGCAAGGCATGGTTCTTTTTCGACCAGGCTTATGTATGCCTGGGAGCGGGCATTCAGGCCGAAAGCCCACATCAGGTAGCCACCACCCTCAACCAATGCTTACTCAACGGGCCGGTGAGCCTCAAATCGGGCGGCCAGCTCATACAACTGGCCCAAGAAAGCCATACCAGCCAGGAGGTAAGCTGGGTACACCACGACCAGGCCGGTTACTTGTTTTTTGCCCCGACCACCGTACACCTCAGCAACCAAAGCCGGCAGGGGAGCTGGGCTTCTATCACCCGGCATTCAGCCCGAAGCTTAGACGAGCTCATCGAAAAACAACTCTTTACCCTGTGGCTTGACCACGGCCAAAGGCCCCAACATGCCAGCTACGCCTACCAGGTAGTGCCCGCCGTAAGTGTCCAAGCCCTGCAAGCCTATGCCGATGCTGGACCTGTGCGCATACTGGCCAACACCCCCAGCCTGCAGGCCGTTCAGCACCGGGAGCTTCAACTTACGCAAATGGTGTTTTACGAAGCCGGAACCATGGAAATAAGCAAAAATATGTGGATAAAGGTAAAGCAGCCCGCTTTGCTTATGCTCAAAATGAAGGGCGGTAAAATAGCACAGATCTGGGTGGCTGATCCCAGTCGCCAGCTCAGCAGCTTTGAGCTGGAGATACCGCTACGCCTCCAAGGCAAAGGCGAGCAGTGGGAGGCCCGGTGGAATGCTCCGGCAGCAGTGAGTCATGTGCGCATACAACTACCCAACGGGCCCTACGCAGGCAGTACGGCCGGGCTGTATATAGGGGAAGATGGCCGCATGGAACTAAAGGGGCAATGGGAAGCTGCTTCCCTTACTGCCCAGGCAGGCCCGGGCAAAGGCAGGCACTTTGTAGGGGAAGTATTTGGCGGTGGCAGGGTGATTTGGGTGGATGAAAGCGGGGAGCATGGCCTCATTGCCACCACTACCGACCAGCACAGCGGCATCCGCTGGGACAACGGCCCGGCCCGGCACCGCGAACACTACGGCGACCACCAGGACCGCTTTGTAAATGCCCGGGCCGATGGCATAGGAGCAGGCCGTATGAATAGCCTGCTGATTATTGCCCAGCAAACGCAGGACAGCTTTTTCGGCGAATTTGCAGCCAAAGTATGCCATAGCTGCCAGGCAGGCGGCTATGGCGACTGGTACCTGCCAGCCAAAGCGGAGCTGGAACTGCTATTCCGGCAAAAAGAGTTGCTCGCTCCTTTTGGCAGCAACCTGTACTGGAGCTCCACTGAGTATAATGTGGGCTTCGTGTGGGGGCAGCACACCAACGTCTATGGCAACGTTTACACCCTGGGCAAAGGCAGCCGGGCAGGCGTGAGGTGTGTGCGACGTTTTTGATTATTAACCCCTACCTTCCATCTCCCTTGTACTCAATTTTGCCGTCAACAGGGGCCTGCGGCCAGGGAGTAGTACCGGGGGCCCATTCCTGGGGTTGGCGGTCCCGTATGGCTTGCACGTGCTGTTTCAGCCACGGGGGTGCATGTGCATCTTCTTGCTGCCCATATACCCAGGGCAGAGCCGGACTCATGAGCGGCATATCGGGCAGGGGAGGTCGCTCGCGGCCCACGGCTTCCAGCCGGGCTCTGAGGCGGCGCACCAGCTCCGGCTGCTCCCCGGCCAGGTCGTGCTGCTCCAGGGGGTCGGCCAGCAGGTCGTACAGCTCACCGCCTATGAGTTTGTAGCCTCCCTTGCGGATAGCTGGAGGGCGTACGCTTTGTGAAACCTCAAAAATGATTTCGTCACGGGGGCTGGAAGCTCCCTGGAATATCACCTGGCTCATGTCCATGCCGTCTATGGGCAGGGGTTGTTCAACTTGCCCGCCCGCCATGCTTACAAGGGTAGGATATAAATCTGTCACATGCATAAGGGCATCACTGCTACTGCCGGCCTCAATTTTCCCCGGCCAGTACCACACGCAGGGTACGCGCACCCCACCTTCGTAATTGGTGTTTTTAGTGCCACGGTAAGGGGCATTCATGCTGTCGCGTATGGCGCCGTTGTCGTTGGTAAAAATGATGAGGGTGTTTTGGGCAAATCCGTATTGCTGTACAGCGCCCGCAATGCGGCCCACCGCATCGTCCAGGCATTTGAGGGCAGCGTAGCGCTTGTCATACTGGGCTTCGTAGCGGGGAATGGCTTCCAGCGGACCGTGAATGGCATTGAAGGGGACGTAGTAAAAAAATGGCCGCTCACCGTAGGTGTACTCGTGTTCACTCATGAGCCGCACCACTTCGTTGGCAATGAGGTCAGTGGTATAGCCTTGCTCGTTCAAGGGCTGCTGGTTGCGGTGCCAGTCATATACCGCGTAGCGGGCAGGGGCATTGTGTGGGATGGTATAGTTGGTATAATCGATGCCCCAGGCATAATGGCCGTACTGGTGCATAAACCCCTGGGCCAGAGGCAAATGCTCCGGCAACCATTCCCCTGCCCCCCATTTGCCTGCAATGGCCGTTACATAGCCCAGCTCCCCCAGCGCCTCAGCTATGGTGGTTTCTTCGGCGGGCAGGCCATGTATGCGGCGGGTCTCCTCTCCGGCTTCATTCCGGGCCAGCTCCATCCCCAGCATGCTTAAATAACTGGGCTTGCCAAAATCCTCTGTGCGCCAGTCGGTCCAGTTGCGGAAGGGATAGCGGCCCGTGAGCAAAGCCGTGCGGCTTGGCGCACACACGGCATGTACATAAAATTGCGTCAGGCTGAGCCCTCCGGCCTGCAGCTTGTCAATATGAGGCGTGTACTTTTTGGTTTCACTGTTGAATCCCACTTCTCCCCATCCCACATCATCGGCCAGAATGAGGATGATGTTGGGGGCAGTGGGTTGGCTGTTGGCAGCCTCCTTGCCTGCTCCGCCCATGCATCCTCCCAGCCAGAGGGCGATGGCCAGCAGCAATAAGCAATTTTTATTGAAATAATTCATAGCTGAATACTTTCCTATGTCACAATATAATCCTGTTTTACACATCACAAATGGCCACGGCCTCCTTCAGGCCGCTGAGCGCATCGCCCGTGGGAATCCATTCGTGTCCCACATAGCCACGGTAGCCATTGTCCAGCAGGGCTTTCATCACAGCTTTGTAGTTGACTTCCTGCTGCTTCCCGATCTCCCCCCTTCCAGGCACCCCGGCTATCTGCACATGCCCGATGTATTCGGCGTACTGCTCAATGTGGTGAATGAGGTTGCCATCCATCACCTGAATGTGGTACACGTCGAACAGTAGCCTGAGCCCCGGCGAGCTCACCGCCCGGATGATTTCCATACAATAAGCAATGTGGTCGCCCTGATAGCCAGGATGCCCTTTCATGGGCTCATCTACCTTAGAGTTCAGGGGTTCCAATACCATGCTCACTCCATATTTTTCAGCCAGGCGGGCCATTTTCTTGTAACCATCAA
Organism: Bacteroidota bacterium; assembly: GCA_003696835.1. Taxonomy (GTDB): domain Bacteria; phylum Bacteroidota; class Bacteroidia; order J057; family J057; genus J057. Next base: position 1,948 of record RFHT01000168.1, on the reverse strand, counting down.
TGCAGTTTTTCATGCCCGCTTCGGCTGAGACCAGGCTTCCGTTGGGTTCATTGGAAGTATCGGCCAGGCCAGTAAAGGTCATCACATTGGGAAAGCCGGCCGCGGCAGTGCGCTGCATGGCCTTTTCCAGGGCCTCAAAACATTCGGGATGGTGGTTTTTGTTGTTCATGCCCCGCACAAAGGTATGGGAACGCGTAGCGGCACACACCAGCCCATGGGCCTTGAGCAGGTGCCAGTGTTCGAAGGGCAGCAATTCCACCCCTGCCATTCCCAGGGCGATGGCGTGCTGTACCAGCTCTGCAGCCTGCCATTTGGGCCCTGCATTCATAAACGGCCAGGCGGCGATCACCTGCCTGATTTTACCAGCCCATTCTTCCCCTTCCTGCGGCAAACAGGCAACAAAAGGCAGCAGGCCAGCTGTAGCGGCAGTTTTGAGGAAATTTCTACGGGTATGACTCATTTTTTCAGTTCGCTAATGGGTTAATCAGAAGCCGGTACGTCCTCCAGCCGGCGCTTTGCGTAGCGCTTCAGCACGGCAGCCAGCATCTTATACACTTTTTTGGTTTTGCGGTCCAGCGATTGGTAGGGCAAAGGATGCTGCTCCAGATAGTCGGCCGGTACCTCATAAAATTCGCCGGTATGGTAGAGCTTGTAGCGGTGGGTACGGGCAAATACGCGGGCTTCCTCCGCTTTGCCGCTGCGCGCATACCAGCTGTACACCCACTGCCGCGCATCCCCTTGCTGGCCCTTTAGTTGGGGCAGCACAGAACGCCCGTCTATGTTCAGTGAAGCTGGAACCGCTATGCCTGCGGCCTCGCATATAGTGGGCAGTATGTCGGTGAAGTCCACCAGGCCGGTGCATACCTGCCCGGCCGGGACGGTTCCCGGCCAGTGGGCAATGAGGGGTACGCGCGTGCCTGCATCGGTGGACTGGCCTTTGGCCCCGGCCACTTGCCGCCCGTTGAGCATGGATACCACCGGTTTGTCGGTGCCGTTGTCGCCGGTAAATATCAGCAGGGTGTTGTCGCTGATGCCCAACTCCTCCAGCTTGCGGCTGATTTCGCCAATGAGACGGTCGGTATAGGCCATCATGTCGGCAAAATAACGGGCCTGCCCTTTGTAGCTCATCACAGTGCTGTCATCGGTGGCCCATTCCGGCGAGTCGGGCGTGGGACTGAAAGGACAATGGGTGAGGATCATGGGATAGTACAGCAGGAAGGGCCTGCCCTGCTTAACGGCTTTTTCCATAAAATCCATTCCATAATCAGCCACCAGGCGGGGGCCGTAGTCCTGCGGGCCGTAGGTGCGCAGTATGCCGTTGGTTTCCAGCACGGGCATGGAAAAGCGGGTATCTCTGCCGGTGGAATCCACCCGGCCTTTGCGCACCTGCCACAGGCAGTGCTGCTCAAAGCCCGCCCTGCGCGGGCTCATGGGGTCCTTGCCCAGTTGCCACTTGCCCACAATGCAGGTGGCATAGCCCGCTGCCCGGAACAAGTGGGCAAAGGTGGTTTGATGGGGCTCCAGCAGCCCAAAGCGCACGTAATTGCGCACATTGTAGATGCCCGTCATAATTTGCACCCGGCTGGGGGTGCACAGAGGCTGGGCATAGCAGTGCTCAAAGCGCACACCCGAAGCCGCCAGGCGGTCGATTTCCGGCGTCTGGTAGGAGGTGCCGCCGTTGGCCCCTATGGTTTCGTAGCCCAGGTCGTCGGCCATGATGAGCACGATGTTGGGGCGCTGCTGCGCCCACAGGGGGGCAAACATCTGCCAGCTACTCAGCCAGCACCATAACCCCATCCATAAAAAGCTTTTTCGCATGTTTGGCACTTAAAGGGAGATGAACACATAAAAGAAACAAGCAGGCGTCTGGCAGCAGAATTTATTCCTGGTAAATGGCGTCCTCCCACTGGTCGGTGCGAAAGCCAGTGGCAGGCAAACCGTAGGTGTT